>NZ_JBAGKI010000077.1:0-24459 GCF_036689795.1 Micromonospora palythoicola
GCGGGGGGTGGGCGGGGGGGGGGGGGGGGGCCCGCCCCCCCCCCCCCCACCGCCGGCACCGGCGACCGACGGGCCGACCCTGCGGGGTCGGCCCGTCGTCGTCGCGGCAACCGCGGCCCGTATTGACAACCATCGACTTAGGGGTGAGGCTGGTGTGAGAGCGCTCTCTCGATGCACCGCGACCACCACCAGTCCGGCCAGGGAAGCTCCGATGTCTACGGCGGCGGCGCCGGAAGGACCCTGACCCTCCCCGACAGGAGCCAAGAGATGGAAAGCGCCGCACCCCAACCCGTCGGCCGCGGCCGGCTACGCCTCGGCACCGCGATCGGTGCCCTGCTGGTGCTGCTCGGCAGCTACGTCGTGGCCAGCACCGCACCGGCCGACGCCGCCCCGGGCATCAACGCCATCCGGGTGGCGGAGTTCCCGGCCGACTGCACGTACAGCCACCGCCTCCCGGACGACCCCATCGTCCTGCCCGGGCTGCCCGGCGCCTCGCACATGCACAGCTTCTTCGGCAGCACGGTGACCAACGCCCACACCACGCTGCCCGACCTGGTCGGCTCCGCCACCACCTGCAACCCCCGGGTGGACGTCTCGTCGTACTGGGTACCGACCCTCTATCGCGACAACGTGCCGGTGGAACCGTCCATCGCCACCTTCTACTATCTCGGCGAAGGGGTGCGTCCCGACGTCGTCGCGCAGACGCAGCCGTTCCCGCTGGGCCTGCGCCTCGTCGCCGGAAACGCCCGGGCCGCCGGACCGGGCGACAGCATCGCCCGCTGGTCCTGCCTGCACGCCGGGCACGTGCCGCCGTCGAAGAACTTCGTCAACTGCCCGGCCGGCACCATGCTGGAGTCGTACCTCGACTTCCCGCAGTGCTGGAACGGCCGCGACCTCGACTCGCCGGATCACAAGAGCCACCTTGCGTACCCGGTGAACCAGGCCTGCCCGGCCAGCCACCCGGTGCACGTGCCGAAGCTGCGGCAGGTGCTGCGGTACCCGGTCAACGGTGACCCGTCGCGGCTGCGACTGGCCTCCGGGCCGGGCTACACGATGCACGGCGACTTCTTCAACGCCTGGCCGGTGGAGGAGCTGGCGCGGCGTGTCCGCGACTGCATCCGTCCGGTCATCAAGTGCGGCCACGACGGCAGGCCGCTCTGAGTCGACAGGTGACACCCGGCGGCGGACCCGGTCGTACCGGCCCGCCGCCGGGCGCCCGCGAAGGAGGTCGCGTGCGAGGCCCGCTCGCCGCGCTGCTCGCCGCCCTGCTGCTCGTCACCGGGTGCGACGCCGGAACATCGCCGATCACCGAAACGCCGACCGCCACGGGACCGGCGCCGTCGCGCACCGGGTCATCGCCAGCCCTCGCACCTGCGGCCGAGCCACCCTCGACCGGCGGGTCGACCACCACAGTGTCCCCCGGTACGACCGGACACTTCAGCGCCACCGACATCGCCTGGCTGCAGCTGTCGGTGGCCATGGCCGAACGGCTGCTGCCGATGCTCGACCTGGTGCCGGACCGGACCGCCGACCCGGCCTGGCGGCGGCTCGCCATCCGGATCGCGAGCGGCGAACGGACGCACCTGACCCGGTCCCGGCGACTGCTGGCCGACTCCGGCGCACCGCTGGCCAACCCACACGAGGGTCACGACATGCCCGGCATGATCACCGACGCGGAACTGACCGCGCTGCGCTCGGCCACCGGGCGGGCGTTTCACCACTTGGTCGCCGGGCACCTGCGGGCGCACCTGACGCAGTCGGTGCGGATCGCCACCGCCGAGCAGCAGGCCGGGACCGACCCGGCGACCACCGCGCTGGCCGCGGCCGTGGTCCGGGTCGGCACCGCCGACCTCGCCCGGCTCGACCACCTCGACCGGTCAGCGCAGGATTCCGGTCCCGACGTCGATCAGTTACCCGGTGGCGAACCGACGCTTCCCCAGATGCCTGCCGCGCCCCGGTGACGGCGACCCTCGCGCCGACGGCGATCCGATCAGGGACCGCCCGCACCACACATCCAGGTTGGGTACCGGTCCCCGGGTGGGTAGGAGGTGCGGGAAACCAGGGGAGGAGGCCCGATGCGACGCACCGTCACGTTGGCCGGTGTCGTACTGCTGCTGCTGCTGACGGGCTGCCGCTGGCCCAGGGACGCCGGCACCACAGCGCAGGACGTCCATGGCGGGGTCATGCGGGTCGGGGTGACCGAGGCACCACCGTGGACCCGGGTCACCGACGACGGGGCGGTCACCGGCGCCGAGGCGCAGTTGGTCCAGCGCCTGGCGACCCGGCTGAACGCCCGTGTGGAGTGGTACCCGGGCTCGGAGTCGACGCTGATGGCGGCGCTGCATGACCGGGTGCTGGACCTGGTGATCGGTGGCCTGGACGCGAAGGCACCCTGGACCGAGCAGGCCTCGTTGACCCGCCCGTACGTCACCATGCGTACCGTCGTGGCCGTGCCGCCTGGCGTGGCCGCACCGGAGGAACTGGCGGAAACGCGGGTAGCGGTGCCGGCCGGCACCGTGGAGGTCGCGACGCTGCGCGGTTCGGACGCGACGCCGGTGCCGGTGCCCCGGGTGACCGGGCGGGAAGGTCTGCCGGTGGTGGTTGGCCAGTGGCGCCTGGTTGAGCTGGGGCTGCGGGAGACCGACCACGAACTCGCCAAGCACGACCATGTGTGGGCGGTGCCGCCCGGAGAGAACGGATGGCAGGTCGAGGTGGAGCGGTTCCTGCTGGCGCTGTCCCATGCCGAGGTCGAAGCGCTGCTCGCCGACGCCGAGCGCGAGCAGGTGACACCGTGAGGGTGTACGACCGCTTTGAGCTGCCACCGGACAAGGCCGAGCTGCATCGGCGAGCCGTCCGGCTGGAGTGGTGGACGATCGGGTTCTTCGTCGTGGCGATCACCGCGCTGGCGCTCGTCCTCGGCCAGTCGCAGGCGATGAAGGCGGCCTGGATCGAGGACATGCTCGGCCTGGTGCCACCGGCGGCCTTCCTCATCGCCGCCCGCTTCCGCAACCGCGCACCCAACGAACGTTTCCCGTACGGGTACCACCGCTCGGTGAGCGTGGCCTTCCTGGCGGGGTCGGTGGCGTTGCTCGGCCTCGGCGGATACGTCGTCTACGACTCCCTGACCCGGCTGATCGCCCGGGAACGGCCGCCGATCGGGATGATCGAGGTGTTCGGTGAGCGGGTGTGGTTGGGCTGGCTGATGATCGCCGTGCTGGTGGTCACCATGGTGCCGGCGATCCTGCTCGGTCGGGCCAAGCTGCGCATCGCCCGGCAACTGCACGACAAGGTTCTCTTCGCCGACGCGGAGATGAACCGCGCCGACTGGTTGACCGCCGCGGCGGCGATCCTCGGCATCATCGGCATCGGCGCCGGCCTGTGGTGGGCGGACGCCGTCGCCGCCCTGGTCATCGGCGGTGACATCGTCCGCGACGGCGTCCGGACCTCGCGGAGCGCGATCGCCAACCTGATGGACGACCGGCCCCGGGTGGTCGACAGTGATCACCCGCATCCGCTGTACGACCGCCTGCTCACCGCCGTGCGTGACCACGACTGGGTCGCCGACGCCTGGCTGCGGTTACGCGAGGAGGGTCACGTTTTCGTCGGTGAACTGCTCGTCGTACCCGTCGCCGGCACCGATCGCCTGGTCCAACGTCTGGAAGACCTCGGCGCCTTCGCCCGGGAGTTCGACTGGCGGATGCACGATCTCGTCGTCGCGCCCGTGAGCCGTATCGAACCAGCCACGGTCACTCAACCGACCCGCCGGGCGCGGGCCAGCACGAACCCGCCGACGACCACGGCGATCAGCCCCACCACCAGCGCCACATAGCCGCCGCCCCGCCCGTTGCCGGTGCCGATACCACCGTCCGAGGTGAGCACGACCAGGCCACCGAGCGTCATCCCGAACACCCCCGCAGCCAGGGCGCTCCAGCCGGCCCGCGCCCGGCCGGTACGGAAGCGACCGGGGGTGAGCGCCAGTCCGCCGACGATCACCCCCGCGAGTGCCAACAGGGCGGCCACTGTCGATCCGATCCGGCCAGCGCCCATGCTGATGCCCTGTGCGAAGACCGGGTCGGCCGCGATGCGCGTGGTCACGGGTGCGGCGAGTCCGGCCCCGGACGGGATGGCCGCGGCGGTGGCGAACACGAGCCTGACGATCGTCACGTCTGTCTCCTTTGTGGTGTGTCTGGTCGTGGATCCGACTCACCGATCATGTCGGCGGGCGACCCGGCACTCATCCGGCCGGCGTAGGCACTTTCGGCTGCCGCAGCCGGCGTGACCGGCTGCCACGTACGGCGCGGCCGTCGCACCACTACCGCGTACGTGGTAGCCGGCCAGTCGTCCGTGAGCAGGAGTCGCCGGGCCGCGCCGGCCGGTTAGGGTGCGCCCATGGGCGAGCGGTGCGGGCGGATCCTCAGGCGCGCCGCGGTCGGGGACTGGACGATCGCGGTGGGCGTAACGGCGGTGCTGCTGGTCGCCGCGCTGTCCGCGACCCGCCCCGCCACCGGGGCGGGTCTTCTCGGCTACGCCTGGTTGGTGACCGGCGGCCTGGCCCTGGTCGCGCGTCGACGGGCACCGGTCGTGGTGCTGGTCGTCACCGGGGTGTGCGCGGTGGGCCACCAGGCGACCGGCATCGAGGTGCCCGCCGTCGCGTTCCTGTTCGCGGTCTACGCGGCCGTACGCGCGGGGCACCGCACGGTCACGGTCGTCGCGGCGGTCGCGATGCTGGTCTCCCTTCCGCTGGCGTCCCTGGCGCTACCGCCCGGGCTGCCCGTCGGCGAGGCACTCGCGCGGGCCCGCGACGCCCTCGAAGTGGCCTGGCTGATCGCCGCCGGGGCGGCGGGGGAGGCGCTCCGGCAGGCCGAGCGGCGGGCGGAGGAGGCCGAGCGCACCCGGGAGGAGACGGCACGACACCGCGCCGACGAGGAGCGGCTGCACATCGCTCGGGAACTGCATGACTCCCTCACCCACCAGATCTCGATCATCAAGGTGCAGGCCGAGGTCGCCGTGCACCTGGCCAGCCGGCGCGGCGAGCCGGTGCCGGAGGCGCTCGCGGCCATCCGCGAGGCCAGCCGTGAGGCGACCCGGGAACTGCGCGCGACCCTGGAAACACTGCGCGCCGACGGCACCGCCACCGCACCCGGGCTCGACGAACTCCCGGATCTGGTGCGACGGGCCCGGTTGGCCGGTCTGGACGCGACGTTGGAGATCGACGGACAACGGCCCGACGTGCCGGTCGCGGTGGGCCGCACCGCCTACCGCATCGTGCAGGAATCCCTCACCAACATCACCCGGCACGCCTCCGCCGCCACGGCGTCGGTGCGGCTCGACTACCGGCCGGGCATCCTCGCGATCCGGGTGGACGACGACGGCGACGGCCCGCCCGCCCGGGCGGCGACACCTGGCGTCGGACTGCTCGGGATGCGGGAACGCGTCGTCGCTCTGGGCGGACTGCTGCGGGCCGAGGCCCGCGACGAGGGCGGGTTCACCGTGCACGCCGAGCTTCCGGTGGGCACGGCATGATCCGTGTCCTGCTGGTCGACGACCAACCGCTGCTGCGCAGCGGCTTCCGCGCGCTGCTCGACATCGAGGACGACATCGAGGTGGTGGCCGAGGCTGCCGACGGCGAGCAGGCGTTGACCCTGGCCCGGGAACACCTGCCCGACATCGCGCTCGTCGACATCCAGATGCCGGTCCTGGACGGCATCGAGACGACCCGGCGCATCGCCGCGGATCCGGCCCTGGCCGGCGTGCACGTGGTCATCCTGACCAACTACGGTCTGGACGAACACGTCTTCCACGCGCTGCGCGCCGGTGCCGCCGGTTTCCTGGTCAAGGACATCGAGCCGGCGGATCTCGTGCACGCCGTCCGGGTGGCCGCCCGTGGCGAGGCCCTGCTCGCGCCCTCGATCACCCGCAGGCTGATCGACCGGTACGTCACCGAGCCGCTACCGAGGCAGACCGGTGCGCGGCTCAAGGAGCTGACCAGTCGCGAACGGGAGACGGTCGTCCTCCTCGCACAGGGCCTGTCCAACGACCAGATCGCCGAACGCCTGGTGATCAGCCCGCTGACCGCCAAGACCCACATCAACCGGGCGATGACCAAACTTCACGCCCGGGACCGAGCCCAGCTCGTGGTCATCGCCTACGAGTCCGGCCTGGTGGCGCCCCGCCACCGCTGATCCCGATGGCGCGTCGCGGCCGACGTACTCGCCGTCTGTCGGACCGCCGTGGCACGATCGCACAGGTGACCAGCAGATCCACCAGCGAACAGCGCCTCGGCGACCTGGCCCGGCTGCGCCGCGTGCGTGACCGCATCGACCGGGAGTACGCGCAGCCGCTGGACGTCGAGGCACTCGCCCGTGGGGTCAACATGTCGGCCGGGCACCTCAGCCGCCAGTTCCGGCAGGCCTACGGCGAGTCCCCGTACGGCTACCTGATGACCCGACGCATCGAGCGGGCGATGGCGCTGCTGCGCCGTGGCGACCTCAGCGTCACCGATGTCTGCTTCACGGTCGGCTGTTCGTCGTTGGGCACCTTCAGCACCCGGTTCACCGAACTGGTCGGCGTGCCGCCGAGTGTCTACCGCCGGGAGGCGGCCCGCGCCACCAAGGGGATGCCCTCCTGCGTGGTGAAACAGGTGACCAGACCGATCAGGAATCGAGAAGCAGCGGCCCCCGCGCCGCGGTTAGCGTGACCGCCATGGACATCACGATCAACGCCAGCTTCCTGCCGCACACCGACCCGGACGCCAGCCTGGCCTTCTACCGGGACCTCCTCGGCTTCGAGGTCCGCAACGACGTCGGCTACCAGGGCATGCGTTGGATCACCGTCGGCCCACCCGGTCAGCCCGGTACGTCGATCGTGCTGCACCCGCCGGCTGCCGACCCGGGGGTGACCGAGGAGGAGCGCCGTACCATCACCGAGATGATGGCCAAGGGCACCTACGCCTCGATCCTGCTGGCCACGCCCGACCTCGACGGCGTGTTCGAGCGGTTGCAGGCCAGCGACACCGAGATCGTCCAGGAGCCGACCGAGCAGCCGTACGGGGTTCGTGACTGCGCGATCCGGGACGCCGCCGGCAACATGATCCGTATTCAGGAAGTGCGATGAGCAGCGACAACCGGTCGGCGTCACCGGCCGCCGACAGCCACGATCTGATCCGGGTGCAGGGTGCCCGGGAGAACAACCTCAAGGACGTCACCGTCGAGTTGCCGAAGCGCCGGCTGACGGTGTTCACCGGCGTCTCCGGTTCGGGCAAGAGCTCGCTGGTGTTCAGCACCATCGCGGCGGAGTCGCAGCGGCTGATCAACGAGACCTACAGCGCGTTCATCCAGGGCTTCATGCCGACGCTGGCCCGTCCGGAGGTCGATGTCCTCGACGGGTTGACCACCGCGATCATCGTCGACCAGGAGCGGATGACCGCCAACCCGCGCTCCACCGTCGGCACCGCCACCGACGCCAACGCCATGCTGCGGATCCTGTTCAGCCGGCTCGGCAAGCCGCACATCGGCTCTCCGCAGGCGTTCTCCTTCAACGTCGCCTCGATCAGTGGCGCCGGCGCGGTGACCATCGAACGTGGTGGCACCACCACGAAGGAACGGCGCAGCTTCAGCATCACCGGTGGCATGTGCCCGCGCTGTGAGGGCACCGGGCGGGTCACCGACATCGACCTGACCGCGCTGTACGACGACAGCAAGTCGTTGAACGAGGCCGCGATCACCGTGCCCGGTTACAGCATGGATGGGTGGTACGGCCGGATCTACCGGGGCAGCGGCTTCTTCGACCCGGACAAACCAATCCGGAAATACACCAAGAAGGAGCTGCACGACCTGCTCCACAAGGAGCCCACCAAGATCAAGGTCGACGGGATCAACCTGACGTACGCGGGTCTGATCCCGCAGATCCAGAAGTCGTTCCTGTCCAAGGACGTCGAGGCGATGCAACCGCACATCCGCGCCTTCGTGGAGCGGGCGGTCACCTTCACCACCTGCCCCGACTGTGGTGGCACCCGGCTGAGTGAGGCGGCCCGATCGTCGAAGATCGCGGGCGTGAACATCGCCGACGCCTGCGCGATGCAGATCAGCGATCTCGCCGAGTGGGTGCGCGGGCTGCGCGAGCCCTCCGTCGCCCCGCTGCTGGCGTCGTTGCAGCACACCCTCGACTCGTTCGTCGAGATCGGGCTCGGCTACCTCAGCCTGGACCGGCCCTCCGGGACGCTCTCCGGCGGGGAGGCGCAACGCACCAAGATGATCCGCCACCTCGGCTCGTCGCTCACCGACGTCACCTACGTCTTCGACGAGCCCACCATCGGGCTGCACCCGCACGACATCCAGCAGATGAACCGGCTGCTGCTGCGGCTGCGCGACAAGGGCAACACCGTACTGGTCGTGGAGCACAAACCGGAGACGATCGCCATCGCCGACCATGTCGTCGACCTCGGTCCCGGCGCCGGCACGGCAGGCGGCACCGTCTGTTTCGAGGGCACCGTCGAGGGGCTGCGGGCCAGCGGTACGCTCACCGGCCGCCACCTCGACGACCGGGCCACCCTCAAGAAGTCGGTGCGTACGCCCACCGGGCACCTGCCGATCCGGAAGGCCTCGACGCACAACCTGCGCGACGTCGACGTCGACATCCCGCTCGGGGTGCTGGTCGTGGTCACCGGCGTCGCCGGTTCGGGCAAGAGTTCCCTGGTGCACGGGTCGATCCCACCCGGCGCCGGAGTGGTGTCGATCGACCAGGGCGCGATCCGTGGCTCACGGCGCAGCAACCCGGCGACGTACACCGGGCTGCTCGACCCGATCCGCAAGGCGTTCGCGAAGGCCAACGGGGTGAAGCCGGCGCTGTTCAGCGCCAACTCCGAAGGCGCCTGCCCCACCTGCAACGGTGCCGGCGTGATCTACACCGACCTGGCGATGATGGCCGGCGTCGCCACCGTGTGCGAGGAGTGCGAGGGCAAGCGGTTCCAGGCATCCGTCCTGGAGTACCATCTCGGCGGCCGTAACATCGCCGAGGTGCTCGCGATGCCGGTCACCGAGGCGGAGGAGTTCTTCGGCGACGGCGAGGCACGTACGCCGGCCGCGCACCGCATCCTCAACCGGCTCACCGAGGTGGGCCTCGGCTACCTCAGCCTCGGCCAGCCGCTGACCACGCTCTCCGGCGGCGAGCGGCAGCGGCTCAAGCTGGCCACCCACATGGCCGAGCAGGGCGGGGTCTACGTGCTCGACGAGCCGACCACCGGGTTGCACCTCGCCGACGTCGAGCACCTGCTCGGCCTGCTCGACCGGCTCGTCGACTCCGGCAAGTCGGTGATCGTCATCGAACACCACCAGGCGGTCATGGCGCACGCGGACTGGATCATCGACCTGGGTCCGGGTGCCGGTCACGACGGCGGCCGGGTCGTCTTCGAGGGCACCCCCGCCGATCTCGTCGCTGCCCGGTCCACCCTCACTGGCGAACACCTCGCCGCATACGTGGGCGCCTGAAAAGCCACCGGAGAGGTCACTGGTTCGAATGAGGGTTTGCGCGGTGAGCGCCCCCTTTCCTGAACCGTGTGCTCGGGGCTCGTGAACAGCAGCGGGTGGCACGTGGGCGAGCGCGCGTGGCCGCACCTCCCTGCCGGACGAAGCGCTCGGACCTTACGTGCGAGAGGTCGGAGTGCCTGCCAGGATGCGGGGCCGGCCGGCGTGTGAGGGTTATGAGGCAGCCTGCGAGTCGGTAGCGTTGGGCGTGTCTTCGGCCCTGTGGGTCGGTGGTGCGTCCGGCGCTACGCGAGGAGGTTCCGGGTGGATTCCTTGCCGGAGTTGACGTTCGGGCAGCGGTTGAAGGTCTACCGGGAGCGGTCCGGGAAGACTCGGGCGGTCCTTGGTGGGTTGGTGGGTCGTAGCGCCGAGTGGGTCAAGGCCGTGGAGACGGACCGGATCTTGCCGCCGCGTCTGCACATGCTGGACCGGATCGCGCGTGCCCTCAGGATCGACGTGTCTGCCTTGGCTGTGGAGCTGGGTGACCGGTCTGCGGTGGTCAATGGGCCGGAGCATCCGGCGTTGGCGTCGGTGCGGGATGCGGTGAACCGTGTCGCGTTCGTCGGTGACCTTCCGGCGGAGTCGTTGTCTGGTCTGCGGGAGCGGCTTGCGGTGGCGTGGCGGGCGCGTCATCAGGCGTCGGATCACCGGACGGTGCTGGGCGGGTTGTTGCCGGGGTTGCTGCGGGATGTGCAGCGTGCCGTGTTGGTGTACGAGGGCGACGAGCGGCGGCAGGCGCAGGCGTTGTTGGCGGAGACGCTCGGGTTGGCGCAGATGTTCATCGCGTACCAGCCGGCGGCCGAGTTGTTGTGGCGGGTGGCGGATCGGGCAATGGTGGCGGCGCAGGAGTCCGGTGATCCGGAGGCGGTTGCCAGTGCGGGGTGGTTCCTGTGTCAGGTGCATCGGGACGCCGGGGATTGGGACACCGCGATGGCGGTGACGCTGGATGTGCTGTCGGCCGTGGAGTCGGCGACGGTGGACGGGAGCACGAATCTGCTGGCGTTGTGGGGTGCGCTGAACTTCGAGGCCGCGTACACGGCCGCTCGGGCCGGTGAGGAAGGGCGGGCCTGGCGGTACTGGGACCGCGCGGACCGGGTGGCGCAGCGTCTGCCGCAGAGCTTCTACCAGCCGCAGACGTCGTTTTCTCGGGTCATCATGGGCGCTCACGCGGTGACCGTGGCGGTGGAGTTGCAGAAGTCCGGCGAGGCGGTGCGGCAGGCCCGCCGCCACGATGCGGCGGCGATCCCGTCGAGGCCGCGTCGGGCACGCCATCTGATCGAGGTCGCGCGGGCGCACTACGGCAAGGACGACACGGAAGCGACAGTGGCGACGCTGCGGCAGGCGTACGAGTCGGCTCCGGAGACGATCCGCTACAACGGGTACGCCCGCCAGATCACCTTGGACCTGCTCGACGGGCCGCGCGCCACCCGAGATGGTGCCCGTGACCTCGCTGTCCGAGTCGGACTTGTCTCGTGATCCAGAGGTAGGAACTTACCCATTCCGCCGTGCAACCGACCGTAGCTTCTCGCTCACGGGATGCGGCGGGCGGTGCGAGTCACGCCTGGTCGCCGCGTCCCCCTCGATCAGAGGGCGAAGAGGCTGCCCTCGTGAGCGACGAGGGAGGGTGCGTGCGGCGCGTCTCGTACGACGAGTACCTGTCGGCCACCGCGTTGACCTTCGCGCGGCGGCATCGGCCCGTGTGGTCGTGGCAACTGTGGCGGCGTGTCTGTCGCTGCGGTGCCGACCTGCCGTGCCGTGCTCGGCACCGTATCCCGATCAATCGTGGTCACTGGCCGCAGGAGGGCGAGCAGTGACCGGCGGGCCGGAGCGGACGATCCTTGCGGTGCACGTCCGGGGGCTAGATGGAATGTTCGCCGGTTGCCGGGTGTGGTGGTCGCGGCTGTCGCCGTACCCCTGCTGGCAGGTGGAATGGGCGACCAGTCGGCAGGCCCACGCGAGCGTGACCCGGTTCCTGGACGGTGTGCGGTGACCAGCCACGGCCCGGTGTTGCCGATCTGGAGCTGCGGGGGCTGCGACCTGCCCTGGCCGTGTCCGACCCGGCGGCGGGAGCTGCGCGCGGAGTACGCCGACGCTCCGGTGTCGCTGGCGCTGTACCTCGGTGCCTATCTCGTCCAGGCGGCCGAGGACATGCCCTGGGCGCCAGCCGGCGCACTGCACCGCCGCTTCGTCGGCTGGACCAGGCAGCCGCCGGAGGTGCCGCAGCGAAGTACAGCAACCACGCCGGCCGAACGGGGAAAGAGTGTCACCAGGCCGAATGACCTATAGCCCGATCCGGCCCGCGGGCCCTCGCCATTCGATCGTGATGATCATCACCGTGGAGTGAAACCTACTCTCGCCGGAGGGTAGGTTCGGTGCCGGTCGTCGAGGTGCGGCTACGGCCCCTCGCGGTCTCTTGAGCGGTGTTCTCCTGGGTAATGATGCCCGGAAACGTCCGATCGGTACTGGTATGTACAGATTACGCCGACCCTGCGGGGAGCGGCACCGGGTGTGCGCTCGACGCGTAAACCCCTGAGCGGAAACGGCTGTATGTCCTCGATGTTGTCCGCGGTCACCCGGCCGCGTCTGTCCCGCCCGTCCTGGCTGTCGCCGAGGGTCTTCCGGACCGAGGTCCTCGCCGGGCTGGTGGTGGCCCTGGCGCTGATCCCGGAGGCGATCAGCTTCTCCATCCTGGCCGGGGTGGATCCGCGGGTCGGACTGTTCGCCTCGTTCACCATGGCCGTGGTCATCTCCATCTGCGGTGGCCGGCCGGCGATGATCAGCGCGGCTACCGGCGCGATCGCCCTGGTCGTCGCACCCCTGGCGAAGGAGCACGGCCTCGACTACCTGATCGCCGCGGTGATCCTGGGCGGGGCGATCCAGGTGCTGCTGGCCGCCCTCGGGGTGGCGAAGCTGATGCGGTTCATCCCGCGCAGCGTGATGGTCGGGTTCGTCAACGCCCTGGCCATCCTGATCTTCGCCGCCCAGGTGCCGCACCTGCTCGGGGTGCCGTGGCTGGTGTACCCGCTCGTCGCCCTGGCCCTAATGATCATGGTCGGGCTGCCGCGATTCACCCGCGTCGTCCCCGCGCCGCTGGTCGCGATCGTCGTGCTGACCGTGATCACGGTCGCTGCCGCCGTGACCGTGCCTACCGTCGGTGATCAGGGTGAACTGCCGAACAACCTGCCCACGCTCGGCCTTCCGCAGATCCCCTGGACGATGGACACCCTGGCGCTGATCGCCCCCTACGCCGTCGGTATCGCGCTGGTCGGGCTGATGGAGTCGCTGATGACCGCCAAGCTGGTCGACGACATCACCGATACCCACTCCAACAAGACCCGCGAGTCCTGGGGGCAGGGCGTGGCCAACATCGTCACCGGCTTCTTCGGTGGCATGGGCGGCTGCGCCATGATCGGCCAGACGATGATCAATGTGAAGGCGTCCGGCGCCCGGACCCGCCTGTCGACGTTCCTGTCCGGCGTCTTCCTGCTGATCCTGGTCGTCGCCCTCGGTGACGTGGTCGCCACCATCCCGATGGCCGCCCTTGTCGCCGTGATGGTCATCGTCGCGGTTTCCACCTTCGACTGGCACTCGGTCGCCCCCGCCACCCTCAAGCGCATGCCGCTGGGCGAGACCCTGGTCATGGTCACCACCGTCGCCACCACCCTGGCCACCCACAACCTGGCCATCGGCGTCGTCGCCGGCGTGCTCACCGCCATGGTGATCTTCGCCCGCCGGGTCGCCCACCTCGTCGAGGTCACCAGCGTGCTCGACCCCGACGGCGGCACCCGGATCTACTCCGTGCACGGCGAGCTCTTCTTCGCCTCCAGCAACGACCTGGTCTACCAGTTCGACTATGCCGGCGACCCGGAGAAGGTCATCATCGACATGAGTCGCGCGCACGTCTGGGACGCCTCATCCGTGGCCGCCCTCGACGCCGTCACCACCAAGTACGCAGCACGGGGCAAGACCGTCGAGATCGTCGAGCTGAACAAGCCCAGCGCTGCCATCCACGGCAGCCTTGCCGGCACCCTCGGCGCGGGTCACTGATGCCTCGCACCGACCGCGAGGCCGGGCCGCGACCCCTCAGTGGCCCGGCGGCGGGCCGACTCATGCAGATCGGCGAGGCCGCCGAGCGGGTCGGCCTGAGCATCCGCACCATCCGGCACTACGAACAGGTCGGGCTCATCGTCCCGTCGGCGCGTACCGACGGCGGCTTCCGCCTCTACACGGAACCCGACCTGGACCGCCTCGGGGTGGTCAAACGGATGAAACCCCTCGGGTTCACCCTCGACGAGATGCGTGACCTGCTCGGCGTCCTCGACGCGCTGCCCGCCAGCGACGGCGCGGAACGTGCTGCCCTGCTCGACCGGCTCGCCATGTTCCACACCCTCGCCGCCACCCGGGTCGACGCGCTCCGCGAGCAACTGGCCACCGCCGAGGGCTTCGCCGACACCCTGCGGCGGCGAATCGACAAGCATCCGCTCCAGAGCTGATCGGCAGGGCGTCTCGGCCGGCGTGGGTCGGGGCACGGCCAACGGTGTGTGAGCGGCCGGGCCGTGCGCTGCCGGGTCCTGCCGGTACCGGCTCGACGGCCGGTCAGTCGCCCAGCAGGCCCGCGTGCCCGGCGAGCGCCGCGGCCTCGGCGCGGGTGCCGACCCGCAACTTGCGCAGCAGCGCGGCGGTCATCCGTTTCACCGTGCGTTCCGAGACGTGCAGCTGGTCCGCGATGGCCAGGGTGCTGCTGCCGGCGGCGATCGACCGGAGCAGGGCACGCTCCTCGGCGTCGAGAGCGACCCGGACGCCCGGGCTGCCGTGCAGCAGGTCACGCAGCAGGTGTGCCGGCAACACCGCCCACCCGTCGAGAACCGCCAACAGGGGCGGCAGCAGCGCCTCGGGTTCGGCACTCTTCGGCAGGAACGCCTCGGCGCCCGCTCGCAGCGCCTCCACCGCCGGCGTCGGATCGCTGTCACCGGACATCGCCACCACGCGCACCCGCGGGGTCGTGCGGCGGATGGCCGCCACGGCGCGGATGCCGCCCGGGGCCGGCATGTGCAGGTCGACGAGGGCCACGTCCGGTAGGCACCGGCACATCAGCGAGGCCGCCGCGGCGGCGTCACCGGTGGCGCCCACCACCCGTACCCGACCAGCGGTGGCCGACGGCAGCAGCAGTTCGAGTCCACGGGCGAACAGCGGGTGGTCGTCGACGACGGCCACCCGGATGGCCGGGGACTCGGACATGCCTGTTCCCTTCCCGAGCGGGTACCGATCATGCGGCCGGTGCCACCTCGGGGGAGTGGGGAACGGATGCGCGGACGGTACCTCGGACGACTGCGGGAGGCGCTGCGCCGTACCGACGTTCCCGTGGGTGGTGCCCGGGCCGCCGGCTCCGGTGACCTGCTGCTGCGGGTGCTGTGCCACGAACTTCGTACGCCGGTCACCTCGTTGACCTCGTTGACCCGGGCCCTCGCCGACGAGACGAGCCCGCTGACCGGCGAGCAGCGTCGGGCCATCTCCGCACTGGCCCGCGACCACGCGGCGTACCTGCAGAATCTGCTCACCGAGGCGGCGACGAGCGTGGGCGCCCTGACCCTGATGGCCGGGCGGAACGACCATGCGGTGCCGCTGGCGGAGATACTGCCCGCCGTCGCGATGCTCGTACCGGCGGAGCGGCGGCGTGTCCGGGTCACCCGGGAAGCCGCGCGGTGTGCGGTGTCGGCCCGCCGTACCCGGCAGATGGTGGGCAACCTGGTCGAGAACGCGCTGCGCCACGGACCGGCCGCGGGACGGGTGGGCATCCACGCGACGTGCCGTGGTGCCGACCTGAGCATCAGGGTGCTGGATGAGGGACACGTGACGGACACCCTGATCGAGGCGCTGCGCCGGCCCGCCCCGACCGTCGGCATGTCCGGCCTGGGCCTGTGGATCGTCCGGGAACTGGTCGCCGTCGACGGCGGCCGGGTACGCCTGCACCGGCTGCGTCCGACCGGGGTGGCGGTGGAGGTGCTGCTGCCGGCCCGCCGGGCAGGTTGACCCGTCCGGGCCGCCGGTTGGCCCGCACGGGCCCGCGATCGGGGAAGTGACCTCGGTGACAGCTCAGCTCATCGAGGAGGGCGCGTGTTCACCCATATCAAGGACCTGCAGTTCGAGGCGAAGCCGGACGGTCCCGACGCGGCGTTCGCCCGCCGGCTCCAGGAGATCCTGGGCGGCAAGTGGGGCGAGATGACCGTCGCCAACCAGTACCTCTACCAGGGCTGGAACTGCCGGCTGCCGGGCAAGTACAAGGATCTGCTGCTCGATGTGGGCACCGAGGAGATGGGCCACGTCGAGATGATCGCAACCATGATCACCCGGCTGCTCGACAACGCGCCGTTGTCGTTGCAGGAGGCTGCCGAGGACAACCCGATGGTCGGGGCGATCTACGGCGGTTCCAATCCCGCACACTTCATCCACGGCGGCGGCGGGGCGATGCCGGTCGACAGTGTGGGAGTCCCGTGGAGCGGCAGTTTCGTCACCGCCAGCGGCAACCTGATGGCCGACTTCCAGCTCAACGTCACCGCCGAGGCCCAGGGTCGCCTTCAGGTGTCGCGTCTGTTCAACATGACCGACGACCCCGGCGTGAAGCAGATGCTCCGCTTCCTGCTGGCCCGCGACACCATGCACCAGAACATGTGGATGGCCGCCATCGAGCAGCTCAGGGAGGACGGCCTGGAGGAGATGCCGGTGCCGGACGCCTTCCCCGACTCGCCGGACTTCACCGAGCAGTTCAGCTACACGTACCTGGACTTCTCTCCCGGCGAGGACGCCGCACAGGGGCGCTGGGCCTCCGGACCGACGCCGGACGGCAAGGGGGAGTTCCGCTACGAACACAGCCCACGCGCCCACGCGCCCGAACCTGTCCTGCCGCCGGGTGACCCGCGCCTGTACGGCACCAACCCGGGCATGGCGCAGGGCGTGGTCAACACCGTCAAGAGCAAGATCAGTTGACGTCGTCCCGCCGGGCCGTCCACCGGAGCGGGTGGCCCGGCGGGTGACGCCCGCCCGAGGAGGTGTGCCGTGACCGAACTCGTGCTGCGCCCGCTCGCGGACGCGTTCATGCAGGTGGGTGTGTACGTCGCCGTGATGGTGGCGCTGTTCGGCTGGCTGCGCTGGAGGTACGGGGACCGGGTCACCGACGGGCTGACCCGTCGCCGCCGGGTGGGCCCGCTGGTCGGCGCGCTGCTGGGGGTCACGCCGGGCTGCGGTGGCGCGATCATCCTCATGCCGCTGTACGCCCGTGGCAAGGTCTCCTTCGGCACCGTGGTGGGTGCGCTGGTCGCGACCATGGGCGACTCGTCCTGGGTGGTGCTGGCCTGGAACCCGCTCTTCGCGCTGCAACTGCACGCGCTGCTGTTCGTTGCCGGCCTGGCCACCGGGTACGCCGTGGACGCCCTCGGCATCGATCCTGCCCGGTCCGCCGCCCGCCGACCGGTGCCCGTGGCGGCACCGGTGGACCTCGCCGCCGACGTCGGGCCCGATCTCACCGTGTCCCGTCGGCTGTTCGGTACACTGCTGCCCCGGGTGCCCGCGTCGACCGCGTTCTGGGGGCTGACGACGCCAGCCTTCGCGGTGTCCGTACCGGTGGTGTTCCAGATCGTCGACCCGGCGGCGCTGACCGTGATCGGCGGGATCGACCCGTACCTGGCGCTCGGGGTGCTCGGCACGCTGGTCGCGGCGCTCATCTTCGCCGCCGGGCGGGGACGGCTGGCCGACGACACCCTGGAGACCGCGCACGCCAGCACCAGGGCTGCGACGCTGCGGCACAGCGCCCACGAGGCCTCGTTCGTCACCGTCTGGGTGGCGGTGGCCTACCTCGGCTGGCAGGTGCTGAGCACCACGACCGGCTTCGACGGTTCGCAACTCGTCCTGACCGGTCTCGTCGGTGTGCTGGTCGGTGCCCTGGTCGGCCTGGTACCCGGCTGCGCCCTGCAGATCGTCTTCACCGGCCTCTACGTCAGTGGCGGCCTGCCGCTACCCACGCTGGTCGCCAACGCGATCAGCCAGGACGGGGACGCCCTGATCCCGCTCGCCGCGCTGCGCCGCCACAGCGCGGTCATGGCGACCGCCATCACCACCGTCCCCGCGGTCGTCGTCGGCGGGGCGCTGCTCGTGTTCTGGTGAACCGGCCGAAGGAGCATGCCATGTCGTACTCGACGACGGACCCCGTCGCGCTGTCGCGGATCCGGCGCAAACTTGCCGTCTTCAGCGGTCTGAGCCTCGTCGCGGCGGCCGTGGGACTGCCCGCCTGGTCGGTCGCGGCCCTGGTGCTGACCAGCCTGGCCATCCCCGTCGCCGTCGGGCTGGCCGGAGGCGGCAGCCGCGTGCGCCAACTGCTGCGACCGGGCTCGAACCCGGGCGGCGGCGAGAACCGATCCCCGGAGCGTGGCCCGCGACGCACCCGCCCGTCGACCTGACGAAGGTTCACTCCGGATGTCGTCCCGGCCACCTGCTGTCCATGCGATGTCAACCTGAACTCCTCCCAGCGCCGGTACCTTGCGGTCTCCGTGAGTCGTGCCGGGCCTGCCCGGTGGGCGCGTCACGGTGCGCCAACGAATTCAGACAACGCTCAGACGGGTAGCGGGGGAAGGCGGTTCTTCGGGTGTGGCTCGGGGCTGACAAGAAGGAGTTCGAGGCATTCCTCGAATCCGCTGACGTTTACTGGCGCAAGAATCTCGGCTCCACGACGTCCCAGAACTACCTCGTCGTCGAGGTGTTCCACCAGGACATCAGGGTGGCGATGCGCAATCTGTCCGTCGCCAACGCGATCCGCCGCATCGTTCCCGCCCAACTGGTCGTCGTGACCGGTGTGGAGCAGATGTGGCACGAGGCGCTGTGGACCGAGTTCGACGTGAAGCTCGTCGAGCGGATCGCCGCCGCCTACGGGGCCAGCCAGGTCATCGACTTGTACCGCCTCGTGGAGGGGCCGGCCAACTCCGCCACCCCTGGTGCCGTGCCGGTGGAGCTGTTCGGACGGCCGCTGCCCCCCGGCGCGCCGGTCAGTGAGGAGACCCTCGCCGAGTTCGTCAGCGCCACCTACTGCCGGGTGACCAAGCGGCCCCGGCCGCCGGAGGACCCCGGCGCCGACCCGCGCTACCGCCGACGGCAGGCGCTGGCCCGGGCCATCTCCTCGGCCTACGACGCCCTGCTCGGCAGCGGCTCGGTGGTCGCGTTGGTCACCAGTCATGTCGACTACGACCACTGGGGGCTCGCGGTGGACTCCGCCCGCCGGGCCGGGGTGCCGGTCGTGCACACCCAGCAGACGGGGTGCCTCAAGGCGTACGCGCTGTTCCCGGAGAACGACACCGGTGAACACACCTTCCGTGGCGAACTCACTAACCAGATCGGTGCCTTCTTCGAACAGCGGGTGTGGTCGCGACGCAACGAGGTGCGGCGCAGCGCCGAACTCGTCGCCTGGCGGTCGAAGGTCAACCTGGGTCGGCCCAGCTGGTGGCGGGGCGGTGCCAGCGCCTCCGTCGACATCACCAACAGCAGTGAGCGGGCCCGGCTGCGCACGCACTTCGCGGCCCGGCTGGGGTTCGACCCGGCCCGTCCGGTGGTGGCGGTGTTCAACCACGCCGTGTCCGACGCGCCCGGCACGAACCACCAGTCGTTCCCGACGCTTGCCGACTGGTTCGAGGAGACCGCCCAGTTCGCCAGCACCGCCACCGAGGTGCAGTGGCTGTTCCAGGACCATCCGAGCCAGTTCCGCTACGACAGCACCGACTTTTTCGACTCGGTCGCCCGACGGTACGCCCGACACCGGCACATGGTGTTCCAGCCCAGCAAGGACCTGAGCAAGAACGGTCTGTGGAGCCTCGTCGACCTGGGCGTGACCGTGCGCGGCAGCGTCAGCAACGAGCTGCCGGCGTACGGCATCCCGGTGATCCAGGCCGGCTGGTCCGAGTGGAGTGAATGCGGTCTGTCCACGGTGGTCAACGACCCGGAGACGTACTGGAAGGCGCTCGACGCCGCGATCAGCGCCATGCTCAACGGCGAGGAGGTCATCTCAGCCGAGCAGGTCGAGCGGGCCCGCCTGTGGCTGTGGTTCTACCGCAGCGCGACCGACCTGTTCACCCCTCAGGTGCCGCACTGGGAGGTCTGGCCGGCCGACTACCTGCTGCGCGCGGTGCGGACCTCCTTCCGGCACATCGAGAGCGACGCGGACCCGGTCTTCGAGGCCGTCGAGCGCATGTGGACCCGGCGCGAGCCGGTGCTGACCCGGACCGATCTCCAGGTGCCGGGAGGTGTCGGGTAGTGGCGATCGGTACCTGGTTCGCCACCGAGTTCGACGAGCCGATCCCGGCCCGGGAACTACCCGCGACGTTCACCTCGGGTGGAGATCCCGAGGTGTTGCTCGCCGACCAGGTTGCCCGGGGCGTCGCGATCGTCGGCCGGGTCCAGAGTGGGTCCGGCGCGGTCGTGCTCAAGATTCGCACCGACGGCCGCCCGGTCCGCGTCCGGGTCGACCTGCACATCGACGGTGCCTCGCAGACCGCCTGGTCACGGGCGGCGGCACCGACTCGGGGCATGCGCGAACTGCCACGACTGGTCATGGTCCGAGCCCAGGGCGAAGGCCGGGCCGCCGCGCTGATCAGCCGCCAACGGGGACGGTTGCGGATGGTGGAGGCCCACGCCTGGGTGGAGTTCGACCTGCGGGCCGACGAGGTGGGCGACGACGGCCTCCTGATCGTCGAGGTGGTGGACGGCCCGTTGCCGCTCTGGGCGGCGACCGAGCTCAGCCCATTGGCGGCGATCGGCGTCCGGATCAACCAGGTCGAGATCGTCGCGATCGACGCGGCCGAACAGCGCGAGGGTGCCGCTCGATTCGCCGGTGCCGACGCGCAGTGGGCCGGGCTCGTCAGCGCCGGCGGCCTGGTCGGGGCGCGAGGTCGTGGACAGGGACATCCCCGGTCGAGGTTCGTCGTGGTCAACGCCGCCGACCCCACCGTACGGTGCCGGCTGCGGATCTCGGCCGCCACGGCCCCACCGGCCGCGGTGCGTGAGCCGAGCCAGCAGTGGCTGCGCCGCCAACAGGGCCAGACCGTGCTGAAGGCGTTCCGGGTGGCGCAGCGTGGGGCGGGATACGCGCTGTTCGAGGCGTCGCCGTTCACCCGGCCGCCGCACCCGGACCGGCTGGTCGTCCGGGCTGTACATCTGGTCGACGGCACCGAATGCCGGGTGAACGCTGTCCCGCAGGGCGAGGACGCCCTCGACGTGGTGGTCGAGCGTACGGCTCCCGGTCCGGTGCTGGTCGGGCTCGCCGAGCGGGACACCCCGGCGGTACGGCGGCGGGTCGCCGAGACCGTCTGTCAGCTCGTCGAGCTGGAGTGCCACCGGTGACCGAGCATCACCACCACGACCTGACGCTCAGCGATGATCCAGCGGCCAACCGGCGGGCCCTCGAACAGGTCCTGGCGTCCGGGACCGGAGGCACCCTGCGGCTGCCGGCGGGCACCTTCACCCTGGACCGGGGAGTGGTGCTCGGCCCGGGCTGGACGTTGACCGGCGCCGCGCACGGACCCGGGCCGGTGACCACGTGGCTGACGTCGTCCTCGTCGGCCGGCGAGCCCATCGTCCACGTGCTGGGTTCCCGGGTGACGATCCAGGACATCGGCTTGCGCCCGCCGCCGTGCGCGCCCGGCGAGCACGGCGGCGACCGGGGCACCGCCATCACCATCGGGAACTACCTCTACCCGGCCGAGACGGAGTGGATCGAGAACATCCAGATCCGACACGTCCAGGTCGAGCGCCACGACGAACGCGCCGCCAACTGTGTCGCCGTCATGGGCGCGGTACGCGACATCACCATCAGCGACGTGTCCATCGTCGGCGGCTGCACCGGCATCGCCGTGCACTGGGGTGCGGTCGGCGACGGTGTCGACTCGATCGTCGGCCCCTCCTACCACCCGCACCACCTCGACATCCGTGACCTACGCGTGTCCGACGCGTTCGAGGGGTTTTACCTCAGCTCGGTGCACGACGTGACGGTGGACCGGGTCCACCTGAGCGAGGTCGAGATCGGCTTCCGGCTGCTGCCGGGCGACAACACGGACCGGTTCCACTCCGGCGGCGACAACCCGGTCGGCGCGCGGATCCGCGTCCGCGGTGCGTACGTGGCCTGGAACGGTCCGTTGTACGCGGTCCGGATCGCGGGCTGGGGACGCAGCGAGATCGACCACTCGTTCCGGGTACTCGACTACCGGGACGTGGTGGTCCGGGACTGCACGTTCGTGCCGTTGCCGCTCGCCACGGCCGGGTCCGGCGAGGCGCGGCGTCCGCGGTCGCCCGTCGTCGTCGAGCAGGCCTCCGGTGTGATCCTGGAGGGGATCCGCGTCGACCTGCGGGCGGACGCGGTTCTGGCCGGCCCGCCACCCTGACCGGCGGTTCTCACACGGAAAGCGCCGGGTCCTCTCGGGCGCGGCGCCCGCGCACCGCCGGGCGCGCTCCGGCGGTACCGCCACGCCGCCGGATGATCCATTCCGCGAGCACCACGTTGATCAGCCAGGCGGCGGTCATCGTCCCGGTCCGGCCGGACGTCGTGAGTGGACCGACGGCGGCGAGCCAGGCCAGCTGGGTGAAGAACTGGGTACCCGCGCCCATCCCGATGGCGTAGCCACGGATCATCCACGCGCGGTGTCGGCCGAAGTCACGGCGGCGGACCGCCACGAAGCCGAGGACGATCGACCCGGCCATGGCGACGCTGACCACCACCCGGACGGCGACCAACGCGCCACTGTCGAAGGACCCTGGCGGCAGGAACAAGGTCAGCCACAGGCCGCTCAGCGCGGTGAGCAGACCGCACGGGATCAGCAGCCGACCGGCGACCCGGTGCCAGCGGCGGTGGCGCCGGCGGAACCGGGGCGCGAACTGGAAGGCGCCGAGGACGCTGAACACGGTCACCGCGACGATGTGGGCGACCACGGGCAGCGGGGCCGAGGTGATCCGGTCACCGTCGGGCAGCACCTGGGCGCCGCCGGCGAACTCGGCGAGGCGGAGGCCCCCGGCGAGGACCGGTACGGCGGCGAGCACCAGCAGGCCGGCAGGGATGAGCCAGTTCGATCTGGCGGAAGACGTCACAGCGGTGCGTCCCTTCTGCTGAGGGCAGGACCGTGACCCCGTCCCCGTCCCCGGCCCACCCGGCGCTGGGTGGACGCGGGACGCGGTTCAGTCGGGGAGGGACCCGGTCGCTCCTGCTCCGTCGATCCTGGCGAAGTGCCGGGCGAGACTCATCGGAGTGCGGGCCGACGAGGACTCGGCCGATGGACGGGACCCCCGGCCGTACTTTGGGTCGGGATGCCGGCGGTGTTCAATCATCAGGTGGCCATCCGCGTGATCGTCGCCGACGACCAGGAGATCGTCCGTACCGGACTGACGATGATTCTCAACGCCCAGCCGGACATCGAGGTGGTGGGCGAGGCGGGTGACGGTCACCGGGCCGTCGACCTCGCCCGGCGGCTCCGACCCGAGGTGTGCCTGTTCGACATCCGGATGCCCGGCGTGGACGGCATCGAGGCCACCCGCCGCCTCGCCGGGCCGGCCGTGGTCGACCCCCTGGCGGTGGTCGTGATCACCACGTTCGACCTCGACGAGTACGTCTACGCCGCGCTCCGCGCGGGAGCGCGTGGTTTCCTGCTCAAGGACGCCGGCACGGCCCTGCTCACCCAGGCCGTGCGGGCTGCCGCCGCCGGTGACGCGCTCATCGCGCCGAACATCACCACGCGGCTGCTGCGGGCCTTCGCCGACGCGGGTCCGGCCGCGCCGCCACCGCAGCCGGTCGACGCGCTCACCCTGCGGGAGGAGGAGGTGCTGCTCGCCGTGGCGCGGGGTCGCACCAACACCGAGATCGCCGACGAGTTGCACATCAGCCTCAGCACCGTGAAGACGCACATCGCCAGCCTGATGGTCAAGATCGGTGTCCGTAACCGGGTGGAGATCGCGATGTGGGCGTACCAGACCGACCGCGTCCGCCTGGGCCGCTCGGGGTAGCGCCTCGCCCACGAGGGTCTTCGCGGCCGGGGCCGGGGGCGGTCTTCACGTGGCGTTCACGGGGCTTGTGGCGCGATGACATTTATTGATCGAGATGTTTGCGAGAATCCTGATGTCGCCTGCCGCGCCCCCAAGTCGGGTTCCCCCACCCGCCGTCGCAGGAGACAGTCAGGAGTCGCCCCGTGGCTCACCTACGCAGGGTCGCCGTCGTCTCGGTCATCGCCGTCGTCCTGTCGGTCGTGCTCGTGCCGTCGGCCGCCCAGGCCACCCCGCCCAACATCCCCTCGTACAGCACGGCGGTGAGCCGGCTGAACTCCCTCACCGTCGCGGCCGAGTCGCACCAGTCCAGCTACAGCCGTGACCTGTTCCCGCACTGGATCACCATCACCGGCGCCTGCAACACCCGCGAGCAGGTGCTCAAGCGGGACGGCAGCAACGTGGTGGTGAACTCCAGCTGCTATCCGACGTCCGGGTCCTGGTACAGCCCGTACGACGGAGTGACCCGCACGAACCCCGCCGACATCTCCATCGACCACGTGGTGCCGCTCGCCGAGGCCTGGCGGTCGGGCGCCTGGGCCTGGACCACCGCACGGCGCCAGACCTACGCCAACGACCTGGGTGGACCGGAACTGTGGGCGGTCACCGGCACCGTCAACTCGTCGAAGGGCGACAAGGACCCGGCCGCGTGGAAGCCGCCGCGCGCGGCCTTCCACTGCACCTACGCCCGGGCGTGGATCCAGGTGAAGTGGTACTACGGCCTCACCGTGAACAGCGCGGAGAAGTCGGCGCTGAGCACCATGCTCAACACCTGCTGAGCCGGCACCGGTGACCCGGGGGCGTGACGTCGACGACCTCACGCCCCGACGCTGGCGCCCCCCAGGTCGAAGTCCTCCCCATACTCGTCCGGGCGACCCGA
>NZ_JBAGKI010000078.1:0-24206 GCF_036689795.1 Micromonospora palythoicola
CCGCACTTCCCGGGGCGGGGGCGGCCGCCCGGCTGGCCACCCCCCTGGTCCCGGTCGCCGCCGCCCGGGCGGCGGCGCTGGTGCGGTGCCCGCGTCCAGCGCCGCCCGCCCCCGGCCCCACACCTACGGCGGCGCCGTCACCGGACCCGGTGCAGCGGGCCGTCGGCGGACCCCGGCTGGCCACCTCCGGTCTGGTGGTGCCGCCGGGCGTACCGAAACCGCCGAAGGTGGCCGCCACCTCGTGGCTGGTGGCGGATCTGGACACCGGCGACGTGCTGGGCGGCTGCGGTCCACACGAGTACGCCACCCCGGCCAGCGTGCAGAAACTGCTGTTGGCCGCGACCATGCTGCCGAGACTCGATCCGGCCGACGTCGTCACCATCACCACCGGTGACCTCGACATCGAACCGGGAAGTTCCGCGGTGGGGCTGGTGGCCGGCGGCCGGTACCGGGTGGAGACGCTCTGGCTCGGGTTGCTGCTGCGCTCGGGGAACGAGGTGGCGAACGCGCTGGCCCGCCTCGGCGGTGGCCCGGACGGCATGGCCGGCGGGGTACGGGCGATGAACGAGCAGGCGAAACGGCTCGGCGCGTACCAGACGCACGCGGCGACCCCCTCCGGGCTGGACGGTCCCGGGCAGTTCACCAGCGCGTACGACCTGGCTCTGATCACCCGGGCCTGTTTCGACGACGCACGTTTCCGGCGCTACGTGGCCACCCGGGAGGCGACCGTCCCGGCCCAGCCGAGGCAACGCGCCAAGGGCTTCACCATCGACAACGACAACCAACTGCTCTACCACTATCCCGGCGCCCTCGGCGGCAAGACCGGCTACACCGATCTGGCCCGGCACACCTACGTCGGCATCGCCGAGCGGAACGGACGGCGGCTCGTGGTGACGTTGCTGGGCGCGGACGTGATCGACAAGCGGGGTTGGCAACAGGGCGCGGCCCTGCTCGACTGGGGATTCGAGCTGCCCTCGGCGGCCTCGGTGGGGGTGCTGGTGAGCCCGGGCGCGGCCACCGGCTTGGCACCGCCGGCCACCGTACCCCCGCAGGCGTTGCCCGGCGGCGCGTCCGGCGCGGAGACCGCGCAGGCGGCGACCCTGGCCGGTCGCCTGCGGACGGCCTCCCTGATCGGCCTCGTCATCGGGATGACGCTGCTCGCGGGCGGCCTGGTTGGCCGCCGTCGCTGGCGGCACCGCACCGCCACGACGCGCGCCGGCCGGCGGTGAGATGACCTCGCCGCGCACCCTCGCCCGGGTGGGCCTGACGGTGACGGCGACGCTGGCGCTGGTGGCCGGTGGCTGCGGAGGGGGCGACGAACGGGAGCCGACACCATCACCACCGTCGCCGTCGGTGTCGCCGGGCTTCGTCGTGCTGTCCGATGTCGACGATCGCATTCTCACCGACATCCGGTACGCCACCGCGGACAACTTCGTCGGCCGCCGCGTCGACGGCTACCAGGAACCGCTGTGCCTGCTCACCGCCCGCGCCGCCGAGGCGCTGCGCCGGGTGCAGGACGCGGCGCTCGCCGCCGGTCGCAGCCTCAAGGTGTACGACTGCTACCGCCCGCGGCGGGCCACCGACGACTTCCTGGACTGGGCCGCCCAGCCGGCGCAGGACGCCATGAAGGCCGAGTTCTACCCTCGGGTGCCGAAGACCGAGCTGGTCGACCGCGGCTATCTCGGTGCACCCAGCGCACACAGCCGGGGCAGCACCGTCGACCTCACCCTGGTCGACGTGCCCCCGCCCGAGCGGGCCCCCGTCGAGCCTGGTCGGCCGTTGGCCTGCACCGCCCCGTACGCGCGGCGTTCCGCCGACAACAGCGTCGACATGGGTACCGGCTTCGACTGCTTCGACCCGCTGTCGCACACCGACTCGGATCGCGTCGGTCCCATCGCACGGCAGAACCGGCGGCAGCTCCGGCACCTGATGACCGAAGGTGGTTTCGTCGGCTACGACCGGGAGTGGTGGCACTTCCGTTACCGCGACGAACCCTGGCCCGACACCTACTTCGACCTGCCGGTGACCCGCTCCTCGGCCGGCTGACCCCGTCCAGGCTCAGCGCGGCCCGTCGAGCCTGACTGACCCGACGAACAACCGCCACGCGGACGGGCCGAACGCCAACCCACCGGCATCCGTGGGTCGGGCCGGTCGCCCGAGGCTCCCGTCCCGGTAGCTGAAACACGAATGCGTGATCTTGGACATTTTCCGTTCGCGAGTAACGGAAGATCTCCAAGATCTCGTCCCTATTGCGCGGGAGGGGACGGGCTGTGTCGTGGGCAGAATGGTTGGTCGCGCGAACGGTGTCGTGGGCAGGCTAGTGAGGTGGGGGCGGACTTCAGCGGTGAGGTGGCGGCGTACTACGGGAGGCATCGGCGCGGTTACCCGCCCGAGATGCTCGACGCCCTGGCCGCCGCGTACCGGCTCGAATGCTGCCCTGGGCGGGCGGGACCACGTCACCGAGCGCGTCCAGGGGCGTGGTTGCAGTTCGGCGTCGTGGACTGATCGCAGCGACCGGGCACAGCGGAGACCGCAGTAGGGGCCGTCGACAGTGATCGGCACCACTGTGCGGCCCGGTGACGTGTGGGTCGCGGTCATGTCGGCGGTGACGCAGGTCACGTTAGCGTCGCCGTACGCCGACACCACCGCCGGCGCTCACCGAACCACAGGGAGCGTCATGATCAGACCTGTCTCGCGCCTGCTCGCCGCCGCCGTCGCGGCCCTGCTGCTCACGCCCGCGATGCCGGCCCAGGCCGTCACCACCCCGCACACCAAGACCCCCGTGTCCGGAAGCCTGTCGACCTACCGCATCTCGGGCGTGTACGTCGCCGGGGTCTCCTCCGGCGCCTACCTGGCCGGCCAACTCCAGGTGGCCTACTCGCAGCGGATCAGGGGAGCGGCGCTGTTCGCCGCCGGCCCCTACTACTGTGCGCAGAACAACGTCGCGCAGGCGCTGTACGGCTGCGGCGACAACATCTACCCCACGTATCTGAGCAGCCTCCAGACGTACACCCGGACCTGGGCCGGATACGGCTGGGTCGACCCGGTCAGCGGGCTGTCCGGCGAGCCGGTCTACGTGTTCCACGGTGGATCCGACCGCACGGTGAAGCGGTCGGTCAGTGACGACCTGGTCCGCTACCAGCAGCACTTCGGTGCCAGCGTGCAGTACGACAGCGGCTCCTCGGCCGGGCACGGCTGGGTCACGCCCTACGGGACGGTGGGCTGCACGGCCACGGCCGCGCCGTACCTCAACGACTGCGGCACCGACCCGCAGCGCACCTTCCTGGGCAAACTGTTCGGGTCGGTCCAGTCGCCAAACACCGGACCGCTCGGCGGCACGCTCGTACGGTTCAACCAGAACAACTTCGCGGTGAACGGCTGGGCCAACGGCCTGAGCATGGACGCCAACGGCTTCGCCTACGTCCCGTCCTCCTGCGCCTCAGGCGCGAGTTGCCGGCTGCTGGTGGCGCTGCACGGTTGCCTCCAGGGGCACAGCCGGGTCGGCACCGCCTTCGTGGACCGGGCCAACCTCAACCAGTACGCCGACACCAACGCCACGATCGTGCTGTACCCCCAGGCCATCACCAGTCCCGGCAACCCGAACGGGTGCTGGGACTGGTGGGGGTACCTCGGCGCCACCAACTACCCGATCAAGGGTGGTGCCCAGGTGGAGACGGTGATGAACATGGTGCGCCGGTTGGGTGGCTGAGCGCGGCCGGCGTCGGCCCGTACGCTGTCGTTCATGAATGCCGTACGTCAGCACACCGCCGACGCACGGTGGGCGGCCGCACCGGCCCCGGTGTCCGCACCGGGGCCGGTCGCACGATGAGCGGTGCACCGGTGCCGGCTCCGCGAGGTGGACCGGCGCGTACCGGCAGGTTGTTCGGGTGCTGTGCCCGACTCGCCGCGTCCCGCTCCTTCGAGATCGCCATGGTCGGGGTCATTCTCGCCAACGGCGTCGTGCTCGGCCTGGAGACCTACCCCGACCTGGGCCCGGCGGGCACCGCGTTGCGCGCGTTGGAGTGGGCCTTCCGAGCGGTCTTCGTCGTCGAGATCAGCATCCGTATGCTGGCTTACGGTCGCCGCCCACAGGACTTCTTCCGGCACGGCTGGAACGTCTTCGACTTCCTGGTGATCGCCGCGATCTTCATCCCCGGCCTGCACGGCGACTCGGCGCTGCTGCGGGTGATCCGGGTGCTGCGGATCGTCCGGCTGGTGCGGTTCTCACCCGGCCTGCGCACGATCGTCGCCGCGCTGTGGCGCAGCCTGCCCGGCATCGGTGGTTTCTTCGCCCTGGCGGTGGTGACGCTCTACGTCTACGGCATGGCCGGCTGGTTGATCTTCGGCGAGGCATATCCGGAGCAGTACGGAGACATCGGCCGCTCGCTGCTGACGTTGTTCGTGCTGCTGTCGCTGGAGACGCTGCCCGACCTCATCGAGCAGGGGATGGAGTTCTCGCCCTGGACGGTGCTGTACTACGCCAGCTTCGTGGTGATCACCGTCAACCTGCTGCTCAACATCCTGGTCGCGGTCTTCGTCAACTCGATGGAGGAGGCGCGACGGCTGGAGATGACCGAAGGGCTGGACCCCGGCTACGACTCCGACGGGGACGGTGTGCCCGACGAGGTGGACCGGATCGCGATCAGTCAACGTCTCGACGACCTGCGGACGCTCATCGTCGAACTCGAACGGGAGTTGCGCATCGACCGTGACGACGGACGACTCCGCCGCGTCGGCAGGGAGTGACCGCCGACCAGCGCGTCCGCCTTTGACCAGAATCACGACGCCTGGGGATAACGGGCGTCACCGGATAGGGTCGTTACACCGGCTGATGATCTCTGGGGAGGGTGCGTGCTGGCACTGGTGGCGGTCCATGCGCTGACAGCCGTGATCGCCCCCGGTCTGGTGCGACTCTGGGGGCGCAACGCGCTCTATCTGGTGGCGCTGGCACCGGGCGCGACGCTGATCTGGGCGCTCACCCACGCCGCCGGCGTACGCGACGGTGTGCCGGTGGTCGAGACGGTGCCGTGGGTGCCGAGACTCGGGCTGGAACTCGCCTTCCGGATGGGCACGCTGTCCTGGCTGATGGTGGTCCTGATCGGTGGGGTCGGCGCGCTGGTGCTGGCCTACAGCGCCCGCTACTTCCGCACCGACGACCCCGGCCTCGGCCGTTTCGCCGCCGTCTTCGTCGCCTTCGCCGGTGCGATGCTCGGCCTGGTCGTCTCCGACGACCTGCTGCTGCTGTACGTGTTCTGGGAACTGACCACCGTCTTCTCCTACCTGCTGATTGGCAGCGATCCAGCGAAGCGGGCCAGCCGGCGGGCCGCCATGCAGGCCCTGCTGGTGACGACGCTGGGCGGCCTGGCGATGCTCGCCGGGTTCGTCATGCTCGGCCGGCACGCCGGCAGTTTCCGCTGGTCCGAGATCGCCGGGAACCTGCCCGGTGGCGGCTACCTCACCGTCGCCGTGGTGCTGATCCTGCTCGGCGCCCTCAGCAAGTCGGCGATCTTCCCCTTCAGCTTCTGGCTGCCGGGTGCGATGGCGGCACCGACGCCGGTCAGCGCGTACCTGCACGCCGCCGCCATGGTGAAAGGTGGGGTGTTCCTGGTCGCCCTGCTGGGGCCGGCGCTCGCCGAGGTCACCCCGTGGCGGCCGGTGCTGCTGACCGCCGGCCTGCTCACCATGTTCCTCGGTGGGTGGACGGCGTTGCGTCAGACCGACCTCAAGCTGCTGCTGGCCTACGGCACGGTCAGCCAGCTCGGCCTGCTGACGGTGGTCCTCGGCGCCGGCACCCGCGACACCGCCCTGGCCGGTGCGGCGATGGTGCTCGCGCACGCGCTGTTCAAGGCCACCCTCTTCCTCACCGTCGGGATCATCGACCATGCCGCCGGCACCCGGGACCTGCGCGAACTCAGCGGGTTGGGGCGACGGGCGCCGGCGCTCGCCGTGGTCGCCGGCCTCGCGGCGGCCTCGATGGCCGGCCTGCCGCCGATGGCCGGTTTCGTCGCAAAGGAAGCCGCCGTCGAGGCGCTGCTGCACGGCGGTGGGCCCGAGCTGGTGGTGCTGGCCGGTGTGGTCCTCGGCTCCGCGCTGACCGTCGCGTACACGCTGCGGTTCCTCTGGGGCGCCTTCGCCGGCAAGCCGGGCGTCCCGACCGCCGAGGTGACGGCCGTGTCCTGGCCCTTCCTCGCCCCGGCGGCGGCGCTGGCCGTAGCCGGGGTCGCGGCCGGACTGCTCGCCCCGGCGGTGGACCGGCTGCTCACCCCGTACGCCGACCGGTTTCCCGGCGCCGAGTCGGGCTACCACCTGGCGCTCTGGCACGGGCTGACCCCGGCGCTGGGGCTGTCGGTGCTGGCGGTGGCCGGCGGTGCCGCGCTGTTCCACCTGCTGCGCCGGGAACGGGTGCGGGCCACGCTGCGGCTGCCCTTCGACAGCGCGACCGGCTACACCCGGTCCGTCGGTGCCGTCGACCGGTTGGCGGTGGAGCTGACCGGCGCCACCCAGCGTGGCTCGTTGCCGTTCTACCTCGGCGTCATCCTGGTGATGCTGGTGCTGCTACCCGGTGGGGCGCTGCTGATCGGGGCACCCTGGCCGCAGCGGTTCCACGTCTGGGACAGCCCCCTGCAGGGGGTCGCCGCCGCCGTGGTGATCGTGTCGGCGGTGCTGGCGGCCCGGGCCCTGCGCCGCCTCACCGCGATGATCCTGGTCGGCGTCGCCGGCTACGGCACCGCGCTGCTGTTCATCCTGCACGGCGCACCCGACCTGGCGCTCACCCAGTTCCTGGTGGAGACCGTCACCATCGTCATGTTCGTGCTGGTGCTGCGCCGTCTGCCGGTGACGTTCTCGGAGCGGCCGATCCGGTCCAGCCGGCGTGGTCGCGTCGCGATCGGGATCGCGGTGGGCGCGGTCACCGCCGGCATGGCGTACGTCGCCACGGGCTCCCGTCAGGCCGTCCCGATCTCCGTCGGCTTCCCCGACGAGGCGGTGTCGTACGGCGGCGGCAAGAACATCGTCAACGTGGCCCTGGTCGACATCCGGGCCTGGGACACGATGGGTGAGATCGCCGTGCTGGTGGTGGCGGCCACCGGCGTGGCCAGCCTGATCTTCCGGCGTTCGGGTGACCTGCATCGGCGCGCCGAGATTCCCGGTGGCGGCCGGCCCGAGTCGACCTGGCCGCGTTGGCTGACCACCGGTGCCACCACCCGCGCCCAGTCGGTGGTCCTCCAGGTGGTGACCCGACTGCTGTTCCACGCCATCGTGCTCTTCTCCATCTACCTGCTGTTCAGCGGCCACAACGCCCCGGGTGGCGGCTTCGCCGCCGGCCTGGTGGCCGGTCTCGCGCTGGCCGTTCGTTACCTGGCCGGCGGGCGTACCGAACTCAACGGCGCGGCACCTGTCGACGCCGGTGTGGTGCTCGGTGCCGGGCTGTTCGTCGCCGTCGGCACCGGGGTGGGCGCGATGTTGCTCGGCGGCGAGTTCCTGCAGAGCGCGGTCCTCGACTTCCACCTGCCGGTGCTGGGGCACGTCCACTTCGTCACGTCGGTCTTCTTCGACGTCGGTGTCTACCTGATCGTCGTCGGTCTGGTGCTGGACATCCTGCGCAGTCTCGGCGCGGAGATGGACCGGCAGAGTGAGACCGAGGATGCCGAGATCCGGGAAAGGGAGCTGGTGTGACCCCCAACCTCACCTACGTGATCGTGGTCGGCGTGCTCGTCGCCGCCGGGGTGACACTGCTGCTGGAACGCAGCCTCACCCGGGTGCTGATGGGGGTCATCCTGCTCGGCAACGGGGCCAACCTGCTGCTGCTGACCGGCGGACGGGCCGGTGGCGCGCCGATCGTCGGCACCACCGAGCCGGAGCAGATGAGCGATCCGCTGCCCCAGGCGATGATCCTCACCGCCATCGTCATCACCCTCGGCATGACCGCGTTCCTGCTCGCGCTGGCGTACCGCAGTTGGCATCTCAACGGGCACGACGAGGTGCAGGACGACGTCGAGGACCGTCGGATCATGGATCTCGCGATCCGCGACGAGGGTCCGGGCACCGCCGACACCGAGGGCGGCAGCGACGACGGCGACGGCGAGCCGGCCGGCGACCCCCGGCCGGTCGCCAACGTGGTGCAGGCGGGTCGGGCCGGATGACGTACCTCGTTCCGCTGCCGGTGGTGATGCCGCTGCTCGGCGCGGCACTGACGCTGCTGCTGCTCGGTCGGCCGCAGGCCCAGCGCTGGATCAGCCTCACCGTGCTCACCGCCACCGTGGCGGTGTCCGCCACGCTGCTGGTGCAGTCCAGCCTGCACGGCCCGCTGGTGGTGGAGGTCGGCGGCTGGGTCGCCCCGTTGGGCATCGTGCTGGTCGCCGACCAGTTGGCCGCACTGATGCTCGTGGTCTCGGCGACGGTGACGCTCTGCGTGCTGGTGTACTCGATCGGGCAGGGTATGGCCGACGGCCACGAGGAGACGCCCCTGTCGGTCTACCACCCGACCTACCTGGTGCTGACCGCCGGTGTCTGCAACGCGTTCCTCTCCGGTGACCTGTTCAACCTCTACGTCGGTTTCGAGATCCTGCTGGTCGCCAGCTATGTCCTGCTGACCCTCGGCAGTACGGAGAACCGGATCCGCGCCGGCACCACCTACGTGGTGGTGAGCCTGCTCTCCTCGGTGATCTTCCTGATCGCGATCGGTCTGGTCTACGCCGCGACCGGCACGCTCAACCTCGCGCAGCTCGTCGACCGGCTGGACACCCTGCCGGACGACCTGCGCCTGGTGTTGCAGGGCATGCTGCTGTTGGCCTTCGGGATCAAGGCGGCGGTCTTCCCGCTGTCCGCCTGGTTGCCGGACAGCTATCCGACGGCACCGGCCCCGGTCACCGCGGTCTTCGCCGGTCTGCTCACCAAGGTCGGTGTCTACGCGATCATCCGCACCGAGACGCTGCTGTTCCCGGGCGGACGCACGGCCACGCTGCTGCTGGTGACGGCGGTACTGACCATGGTGGTCGGGATCCTCGGCGCGGTGGCGCAGTCGGACATCAAACGGTTGCTGTCTTTCACGCTGATCAGCCACATCGGCTACATGCTCTTCGGGGTGGGCCTCACCTCGTCGCTCGGCCTGTCCGCGGCGATCTTCTACGTGGTGCACCACATCACCATCCAGACCACCCTCTTCCTCGCCGCCGGTCTGGTCGAGCGCCGGGGCGGCAGCACCGCCCTGGACCGGCTCGGCGGCCTGGCGCGGCTGTCTCCGCTGCTCGCCGTGCTGTTCTTCGTGCCCGCGCTGAACCTCGCCGGCATACCGCCGTTCTCCGGGTTCCTCGGCAAGCTCGGCCTGATCCAGGCGGGTGTCGACGACGGCGGTGCGCTGGCCTGGATTTTGGTGGCCGGCGGTCTGGTCACCAGCCTGCTCACCCTCTACGCCATCGCCCGCGTGTGGAATCTGGCCTTCTGGCGGACGCCGCACGCCGACATGCCGGCCGACGACGACGCCGCCGAGGCGGCCCGCACCGAGGGTGCGATGGAGCCCGACCGGAGCGGCGGACGGTCGGGAGCGGTGCTGCCCGGCCTGATGATCGCGCCGACGCTCGCGCTGGTGGTGCTCGGGCTGGCGTTGACCGTGGTCGCCGGTCCATTGTTCGACCTCAGCACCGACGCCGCCGACGACCTGTTGCGACGGACCCCCTACGTCGACGCCGTCTTCCCGGGAGGTGCGCCGTGAGATCCGATCCGTCGACGGAGCCGACCGACCCGGCACGTCCGCCGCTGAGCCGCACGGCCCGGCGACGCAACCAGGTCGTCGCGGTGACCGCGTTGGTCGCCGTCTGGGTGCTGCTCTGGGGCACCTTGTCCTGGGCCAACATCATCGGTGGCCTGGTGGTGGCCGCCGTCCTGCTGGCCGTCTTCCCGCTGCCGCCGGTGACCTTCGCCGGCCGCCTCCGTCCGTTGCCGCTGCTCCGCTTCTGGCTGCGTTTCCTGCGTGACCTCGTGGTGGCTTCCGCGCAGGTGGCCTGGCTGGCGGTGCGGGTCGGCCACACCCCGCGGAGCGCGATCATCGCGGCGCGGCTGCGGGTCAACACCGACCTCAACCTCACGCTCACCGCCGAGGCGTTGTCGCTGCTGCCGGGCAGCCTGATCCTGGAGGCCGACCGGCGGACCGGCACGCTCTACATCCACGTGCTGGGCGTGACCAGCCGGGACGAGGTCGAACGGTTCCGCCGGGGCGTGCTGGAACTGGAGGCCCGCATCATCGAGGCCATCGGCTCACCCGAGGAGTTGCGCCGCGTCCGGCAGACCCCGGCCGACCGGGAAGGGGTACCCGCATGAGCGCGGTCGCCGTGATCGTCACCGTGCTGCTCGCCGTGGCCGGTGGGCTCACCCTCACCAGGATCATCCGTGGGCCGTCGATCCTCGACCGGGCCGTGGCCACCGACGTGCTGCTGGCCGTCATCGTCGCGGCGATCGCCACGGAGGCCGCCTACAGCCGGGACGCCACCGCGTTGCCGGTGCTCGTCGTCCTCGCCGTGCTCGGCTTCGTCGGCTCGGTGAGCGTCGCCCGGTTCGCCGCCCGACGCGACGACACGTCCACCTCGGGTCCGTCGGACGGGAGCCGCGAATGAGCCTGGACGTGGCGTTAGACGTCGCGGCCTCGATCTGCCTGATCGCCGGGGCGTTGCTCAGCCTGGCCGCCGGGATCGCGTTGGTGCGCTTTCCCGACCTGCTCACCCGGATGCACGCCGCGGCCAAACCACAGGTGCTGGGACTGCTGCTGGTGCTGGTCGGCTGCGCGTTGCGGCTGCGCACCGGGGTGGACATCACCACGCTGGTGCTGGTCGGGGCCTTCTCCCTCGCCACGGCCCCGGTCGCGGCGCACATGGTCGGTCGGGCCGCGTACCCGCACGAGGACATCCGCACCGACCTGCTGGTCACCGACGAACTCGCCGCCCACCTGGACCGGGTCGCCGAGGAGCGGGAGCACTCGGCACCGGCCTGACCAGTCCCTCGACGGCCGGCGGGTCTCGCCCTCCGCACAGCTGCGCCAGCCGGGACGGCGTCGCCGGTCAATATCCATTGCGGGCGCGGCGAATCCTCCCTAGCCTTTCCGGCATCAGGTCGATCACGACGGGAGCCGGAAGGAGTATGCCGTGCGAGAACTGAACCGCAGCCAGGTCGGTCGTTGTTCGTGGTGCCCCGCCGTCGCGCTCGCCGGCAGATCCGCCCTCCTGACGACCAGCGGGTAGCCCCGGCGCTCGGCACGTCGCCGCAGGGCAGACCCTGACCGGCACGGATTCGCCGACGATTCCGCGACCGCCCCAACCGATCCAAGCTGCCTCCGGCATCTCTCACACCAACCCGCCACGCGCGCCCACGCGGCCGTGGATCATGCAATTGTGGTCACTCCAAATCGGGGCAAAAGCTGCATTCCATCGACCACAGGTGCATGATCGTCGGGCTTCACCGCAGAACCAGGAGAACATCACCATGGGTTTCAGCCTGCTCGCGGGAACGCGGGCGCCGGTGCGGGTGTGGACCGACCCGTACGCCATCGAGCCGCAGGCCGCGCGGCAGCTGCGCAACATCGGCGCGCTGCCGTGGGTGCACGGCGTCGCGGTCATGCCCGACGTGCACTTCGGTAAGGGCGCCACGGTCGGCTCGGTCATCGCGATGCGACAGGCGGTGTCACCGGCGGCCGTCGGAGTCGACATCGGCTGCGGCATGTCGGCGGTGCGTACCTCGCTGACCGCCGCCGACCTGCCCGACGACCTCGCCGGGCTGCGTCGGGCGGTCGAGGACGCCATCCCGGTCGGCTTCGCCCAGCGCGACGAGCCGGTCAACCCGCGCCGGGTGCGAGGGCTGGAACAGCGCGGCTGGGAGGACTTCTGGCGGCGCTTCACCGACCTCGACCGGAGGGTGGCGCAGCTGGAGACGCGGGCGAAGCGGCAGTTGGGCACCCTCGGTGGCGGCAACCACTTCATCGAGGTCTGCCTGGAACAGGGTGGCGCCGACGCCGGCCGGGTCTGGCTGATGCTGCACTCCGGATCCCGCAACATCGGTAAGGAACTGGCCGAGCGGCACATCGCGGTGGCGCGCCGGCTGCCCCACAACGCCGACCTGCCCGACCGGGACCTGGCGGTGTTCCTCGCCGGCACGCCCGAGATGGACGCCTACCGCCGGGACCTGTGGTGGGCGCAGGAGTACGCACGACGCAACCGCGCCGTCATGCTCGCCGTCCTGATGAACCTGATCCGGGACCGGTTCCCGCAGGTCGGTTACGACGAGCCGATCAGCTGCCACCACAACTACGTGGCGGAGGAGACCTACGAGGGGGTGGACGTGTTGGTGACGCGCAAGGGCGCCATCCGGGCCGGCCTCGGTGACCTAGGCATCATTCCCGGTTCGATGGGCACCGGCTCGTACATCGTCCGTGGTTCGGGCAACGACTGGAGCTACCGCTCGGCCTCGCACGGGGCGGGCCGGCGGATGTCCCGGGCACAGGCCAAGCGGACGTACAGCACCACGGACCTGGCGGCACAGACGTCGGGTGTGGAGTGCCGCAAGGACGCCGGAGTGGTCGACGAGATCCCCGGCGCGTACAAGGACATCAACGAGGTGATGGCGCAGCAGGATGACCTGGTCGAGGTGGTCGCCCAGCTCAAGCAGGTGATCTGCGTCAAGGGCTGAGGTTCGGTCGGCGCCCGTCGGGGGGCGGGCGCCGGCCGTACCCGTCGTCCCCCGTGGTGATCTCCGCGGGCCAGTCCGGGGCGTGCGCCTCGGCGAGCCGGTGCCAGGTGGCCGCGCCGCCCCGCAGGGGCCAGGCGCGGGTGGTGCCGTGACCGGTCCCGACACTGCCCAGCTCGCGGGCGAGACGGCGGTGCGTGGCGGCGAGCGCCTCGTCCGCGCCGGGCGTGCCGGTGCCCACCTGGTGTCGGACGGCCTCGATGGTCGTCGCGTAGCGGCGCACGACGGTGTCCGTGTCGGCGTCGACCTGGCGCTGGCTCACCGAGGAGAGCCGAAGCAGCGGCGGCGGTCCGTCCTCGGCGAGCGCGGCGGCCAGTCGATCGTGACCGTCCAGCACGACGTGGCAGTCGAGGCCGCTGATCCACCAGAGCAGCACCGGCGGCAGGACGCCCTCCCGGAACTGCTTCCGATACGCCTTGACCCGTCCGTCGTCGGGGCTCGCCAGCGGGCGCAGTGGCAGGACCTGGTGCCGGTCCCCGCTGAACCAGTCGATCCAGCCCCGGTCATGGCACAGCGGCGCCGGTAGCCGTGTCGCGCCGACGTTCAGGTGATCGACGTCGCCGCCGATCACCCAGCGGCCGGCATACAGCGGGCCGGCGCCGGTCCCGGTCAGCGCGGTGGCGAAGTGCTGGGCCCACCGCGCGTGCCAGGCACCGCCCGCGTCGGCGGTGCCGAAGGCCGCCGCCCGGGCCGCGCGGATCGGCGGCACCGGCGGGCGGTGGTGGCCCGTCGCGGCGTACGCGACGCCGAAGTGGTCGTCAGCCACCCGTGCCAGCAGCAGAACCGCGTCGCCCCGCCGCAGCACGAGCAGGCCGCGTCCGGCCGCCTCCATTCGCAGGGCGGGGCGCGTCGGCTCGCCGACGTCGAGAACCAGCGCCGCCCACGCGCCCTCCGCGCTCGACGCGGGAAAATTCGTCCGGCGCACTGCGGACTTGGTCTCGGCCACGGACCCATCATCGATCACCACGACCGCCGGCCGCCCACGATTAACCGTGCGGGCGTCCCTGGCTTCGAACACAGGGGACGACCGCCGAAAACGGTTTGACGAGGCACATATTCTGATCCTCCGTACTTCCGGCGGACCGTGAGTCGCGAGGGGGCCCTGCCCTCTCGACACTCAGGAGCCGCAATGCGCCGGGCACCCACCGTCACCGTTCTTCTCGGCACCGTCGTACTGGACATGCTCGGGCTCGGCCTGATCGTGCCGATCGTGCCGGCTCTGATGACCTCGGTCACCGAGGACGTGGCCGCCGCCGTCTTCTGGTCCGGTCTGCTCGGGTCGGTCTACGGGCTGCTCCAGTTCGTGGTCGCGCCGCTGCTCGGGAGGCTGTCCGACCGCTACGGCCGCCGTCCGGTCCTGCTCCTGTCGCTCACCTGCCTCGGCGTCGACTGGTTGGCCCACGCGGCGTCGCCCAGCCCGTGGACGCTGCTGGCGTTCCATGCCGTCGCCGGTGCCTGCGCGGGGACCTACACCGTGGTCAACGCCTACCTCGCCGACGTCACGGAACCCGAGGCGCGGGCGCACGCGTACGGGCTGATCGGTGCCGCGTTCGGGCTCGGCTTCGTCGCCGGTCCGCTCCTCGGTGGCCTGCTCGGCGCGGTCGACGTACGCCTGCCGTTCCTGGTCGCCGCCGCGCTCTGCTTCGCCAACGTCGCCTATGGCTGGTTCGTCCTGCCGGAGTCGCGTCCCGGTGACCCGGGCACTCCGTTGACGCTGCGGCTGGCGAACCCGGTCGGTGCCGTCGCCGCCGTCCTGCGCCGACCGGTGCTCGGTCGCCTCGCCCGCGCCCGATTCTGCGCCGACGTCGCCCGGATGACCCACCAGTCGACCTGGACGTTCTTCCTCACCCACCAGTTCACCTTCGACACCGCCCAGATCGGCGTCGTGCTGGCCGTTTCCGCGCTAGCCGGCGCGCTCTACCAGGCCCGGGCCGTGGGACCGCTGGTGCGGCGTCTCGGTGACAAGCGCGCCGCGGTGCTCGGTAGCCTCCTCGGTCTCGCCTCGCTCTGCGGCACGGCGTTCGTGTCGGTGCCGTGGCTGCTGTATCTCCTGTGCGGGGTCGGGGTGCTCGGCTCGCTCGCCGGCGTCGCCGCGCAGGCCTGGATCTCCCGCACCGCACGCGCCGACGAGCAGGGCGCCGTGCAGGGCGCGCTGACCGGCATCGGCGCCGTCGCGGAGACCGTCGTGCCGATCACGGCCGGGGTGGCGTTCGGCTGGTCGCTGACGTACGCGTCACCGGGGTCGGTCTATCTCGGTGCGGCCGTCTTCGCGGCCGGGGCGGCGCTGCTGCTGGCCGCGACGCCCGACGCCCCGCACGGGCGGTGAAGCAGGTGTCAGGTGTCGGTCGACCGCCACAGCCATCGCAGCGCGTCGGGCAGGAGGACGCCACCGTGGTTGGGGTTGTGGCCACCGTCGCCGAGCACGAGCCGGAAGTCGTAGCCGGCCTCGGCCAGGGCGGCCGCGACCCGCAAATTGTGGGAGAGCCAGTTGCGGCGCGGCTCGTTCCAGTGCAGATCCCGATGACCGGCCTGCACGAAGATGCGCAGCGGCTTGCGCGACTCGCTGGCGATGGCCGCCGGGTACGGATTCCCGTCGGGCATCTGGGCGAAGCTGGACAGGCAACACAGCACCCGCCGGAACCTGTCCGGGCGCAGCCAGGCGACGGTGAACGCGGCATTGCCGCCGCTGCTGCCGCCACAGATGGCCCACCGGTCCGGATCCTCGGTGATCGAGTAGCGTGCGGTGACCTGCGGGATGATCTCGGTCAGCAGGAAGGTGGCGAGGCGTTCGTCGAACGCGTCGTACTCCACGTTGCGGTTCTTCGGCTGCTCGGCGTCGGAGAGGACGCCAGGGTCGACGAACAGACCGACGGTGACCGGGATGTCGCCGTGGTGGACGAGGTTGTCCAGGACGATCGCGCCCCGGACCTCGCCGGCCGGATCCAGGTACCACTGCCCGTCGAGGAACACGACCAGCGAAGCCGGCCGTGCGGGGTCGTACCGGGCCGGCAGGTGCACCCAGAACCTGCGCGAGGTGCCGGGATAGATCTCGCTGGCGTCCCAGCGGAACTCGATGGTCTGACCTGCCGGCGTGCCCGGCTGTCGGCGGGAGTCGGGGCCGTGCTGGTAGCGGACGTCCGACTGATCGATGGCGAGGGAGCGGAACGGAACCTCAACGGTCACCCGGCGACGCTACGAGCCGTCGTCACGGCGGGCAACGACATTCCGCGTCGCAGGGCGGCAACAGCGGCCTCGGCCAGCCGGATGCCGGTGCTGAGGCCGGCAACTCCGGCGCCGAGGACGACGACGTCCGGACGTACGGTCATGACGGCTCCCTCAGCGACGCGGTGGTCGTCAGGGCGGTGATGGCGCGGCGGACGCGGCTGGCCGCCGCCGGGTCCGCTCCGTCGGTGAGGGCGACGTGGTGCAGCGCCCCGACCACCGCCACGGCCAGCGCCTCGGTGTCGGCGGCCGCGGGTAGCCGTCCGATGTGCCGCTCGGCGGTCAGGTAGCCGGCGACGGTGCGTTCGAGTGCCGGCAGCGCGGCGCTTCCGCTGCCCAGTACCGCTTCGACGGCCTGCGTCAGGCTCGGCCGGTACGCGAACAGTCGGGTGACGGCGAGCAGCGTGATCATCGGGGTGGCGAGCAACGCCTCGCCGAGGTTCGCGTCGACGGTGCCGGTGCCGGCGCGTTCGCCGAGCCCGGCCGTGGTGGCGGCGATGTGGAAGCTCCGGTCGACCGCGTAACCGGTCAGGAAGTCATCGAAGCTGGCGAAGTGGGCGAACAGCAGCCCGGTGGCGACGCCGCCCTCCCGGGTTACGGCTCGGCTGGTGAGCTGGCTGGGCCCCACTGCCGCGATCACGCGTTCCGCGGCGACGAAGAGGTGCTGCCGAGGCTCGGTGATGGCGACTCCGCGGGGCATGCGGGCAGTCTACGCACCCTTGCGCCCAAATGAGCATGCGCTCATCATGGTTGAGCAAACGCTCATACTTGGGGGTCCGAATGAAGCGAACGGTGATCGTCGGTGCCGGCATAGCCGGTCTCGCCACCGCCCGGCGACTGGCGAACGACGGTTGGCGGCCGATCGTCGTGGAACGTGCCCCAGCCCGGCGCAGTGGCGGCTACCTGGTGAACCTGCTCGGCGCGGGGTATGCCGCCGCCGAGCGGCTCGGTCTGGTTCCCGCCCTTACCGAGCGCGCGCTGGGCCTGTTCACCACCGTGCTGGTCCGAGCGGACGGTAGGCCGAAGCTCACGGTGCCCTCGGTCGTCGCGGAGGCCGCACTGGGCTCCCGCACCATGACGGTGTTCCGGGGCGATCTGGAGGACGTGCTGTACGAGGCGGTCCGCGACCGGGTCGAGATGCGCTTCGGCACCACCGTCGATCGCGTCGACCAGGACGCCGACCGGGTGGTGGTCACCCTCAGCGACGGCACCACCGAGGAGGCCGACCTGCTCGTCGGCGCCGACGGCGTGCACTCCACGACTCGGACGACACTGTTCGGTGCCGGTCATCGGGTCGACCTGCCGTACGTGGTGGCGGCCTTTCCGCTCGCCCACCCGCCCGAGGCCGTGCCCGCCTCGTCCGCCGCCACGTTCATCGGTCCGGGACGTACGGCGGCGCTGGTCAACCTGGGTCCGGGGCGCTCCTCGGCCTTTCTCACCTACCGATGCCCGGACCCGGACCGGGAGCTGGCGCGCGGCCCGGTGCCCGCGTTACGCGCCGCCTTCGGCGACCTGGCCGGCGGCGTACCCGAGGCGCTGCGTGACCTGGAGGCCGATCCGGGCGTCGCCTACTTCGACCGGGTCAGCCAGGTGAAGGTGCCGCAGTGGAGCGTCGGTCGGACGGTTCTGCTCGGTGACGCTGCCTGGTGCGTCAGCCTCTTCGCCGGGCATGGCGCTGCCCTGGCGCTCGCCGGTGCCGACCGGCTCGGCGCCGCCCTGACGCGGCCCGGTGACGACGTCCGGTCGGCGTTGACGTGGTGGGAGGCGGGCCTGCGCGCCGAGGTCGTCAAGCGGCAGGCGCTCGCCCGCCGTGGCGTGTACCAGTACGCGCCGCCGAGTGGCCTGCAGGTCTGGCTGAACGAGGTCACGATCCGGGCGGTCACCCTGCCCGGCATTCGTGGCCTCGTCCGTCGCGGCATCGAACGCCAGAACCGGTGACCGCGTGGCCGCCCCGGCGCGCGGTCGGTCAGCCGTACGGGTCGAAGGGGATCCCGGCGGGCTTGGCGGCGTTGAGCAGGTACTCGAACGAGCCATCTTTGATCTTGATGGTGGCGGCGCCGAAGTCGGCGTCCATCAGCCGGGTGCGCAGCTCGGTGCTGGGCCAGCCGTTCCAGTCGACCACCGGCGGGTAGTGCCAGACGTGGTAGTGGTTCTCCGGCGGCTCGTCGTTGTTGTTGGCGAGCCGGAAGAAGTGCGTCGACGCGCCGTCCTTGTGGTAGACGACCTTCGGATGGGTGCCGTCGAACCGCACCTGCGAGCGCGGGTAGGTGCGCCGGCTGCTGTGTTGGGTGGTGCTCACGTACTCGACCCGGTCGGCTGCCTGGTCGACCCAGGAGATGACGTGTTCCCAGTCGTGCCGATGGCCGCCGAGGCCGCTGCCGTGCACGGCCTGGTCCTTCTCGAAGTAGCTGGCGTAGACGATCGCGCACCAGCCGTTGTTGCACTTGGCGCGGGCGTACGTCTGCGACATGTCCAGATCGGAGCGGTCCCGGCAGCTGCCGTTGATCGCCCCGGTGGTCTTCAGCCCGCCGTTGACCGTGCCGTCCGGGCTGATCGCCGACACGGCGTAGCAGCCGTCGGTGTCGTAGTCGTAGGCGGGCGAGAACGACGACTCGTAGCCACCGGCGTTGTGCGGCAGGTTGGGCAGTGAGTTCGCGTGTGCCGGTGTCGCCGGGACCAGGATGCCGAGCGCGGCCAGCCCGGCGACGAGCCGGGCCGGCCAGCGCCGGTCGGACCTCGGCGGCCGGCCGGTGGTCAGGATCGGTGGGGGAGATGACGGCGATGACACGGGATCCATTCGTCGCCTTCCTCGGCCGGAGCGCCCGGTGGGACACCGATGCGTGAGCATCTATATCTCACGCCGACGGAAGGCCGGTCAACGCTGAACACGAGGCAGATTCCTTAACGGTCGGTGTGGCCGGTGGCGCCGGCGTCACCGAGCCACTGAACTACGGCCTCGCACAGCGGTCGAGCAGCGTCGGCACCCGTCGCCGGTCAGCTCCGCGCAGCGGCGGCCAGGGTCACCGGCACCGCGACCACCTTCGTGCGGGAACCGTCGACCGCCGACACCTCGTACACCTCGATCGTGCCGGCCTGCTCCTTCGGCAGCCGGTATCGCACGGCGACGCGGTAGGTGCCCCGACAGCCGGTGCCGCAGGTGGCGGTGGTGAAGGCGGTGGCGAGCTGGCGGCCGGCGGCGTCGAGCACCCGGACGGTGACGGTCGCCTCGAACACGTCGGCGCTGCCGGCGACGGTGACCGGGCTGGTCACCCGGTCGCCGATCACCGGTCCGGTGACCACGATCGGCGGCAGCAGGTCGGTGTGGGCGGCGCGGCCGGCCGGCGCGGCGGTGCCGAAGTCGACCTGTCGCACGGTGGGGAACTGGGTGAGGGTGTAGACCACCTGCGCCTCGCGTAGTCGGGCGGTGACCGGGTCGGCCACGGCGGCCAGCCGGACGCTGGCGACGCCGTCGGCGATCCGGCTCACCTCGGCGCCGTCGGGCAGCAGGGTGACCAGACCGGCGTCGGCCTCCCGCCGGGTCGGCCCGGCGGCCAACTCGGCCAGGGCCAGCCGGGAGGTGGCCACCGTGGCGGGTCGGGTGCGTCGGGTCGGCACGAGCCGCCCGTCCCGGACGTACCACAGCTCCAGGGTGAGGGTCGCCGGCCGGGCGACGCCGGTGGTGCCGGTGCGCGGCGTGGCTGGTGCGGGGGTGCCCGTGGGCGGCGACGCGACGGTGGCTGACGGGCCGGCGCTGGTGGGAGCTGGCACGGTCGGCGCGGCGACGGTCGGCGCCGGGCCGAGCGAGCCGGACCGCGCCGGCGCGCACCCGGCGACCAGCAGTACCAGGGCGACAAGCGTCGCGAGTCGGCGGCGGCTCATCCGGTGCCGCCGGTCGGCTCGGCCCCGCGCCCCTCGGGCAGCTCGGCGCGGGCCCGCGCCGACCCGGCGTGCTCGGTCCCGGTACGCGCCGACGGGACGCCCTCCGGGGCGGCGTCCGGCAGGTCGAGGCGGAAGCGGGTGCCGACGCCGGGGGTGCTGTGCACGGTCAACCGGCCGCCGAGCAGCCGGGCGTTCTCCAGGGCGATGGCCAGACCGAGCCCGCTGCCTCCGCCGGAGCGCGCCGGGTCGACCTTGTGGAACCGGTCGAACAGGCGGGGCAGGTGCTCGGCGGGGATGCCCGGCCCCTGGTCGTCGACGTCGACGTGCACCCGGTCACCAGCGCGGGCCGTCCGTACCCGGACCGCACCGGCGCCGTGCTGCACCGCGTTGGCGATCAGGTTGCCCAGCACCCGCTCCAGTCGGCGCGGGTCGGTGCGAAGCCGCAGTGGGCCGCCGTCGACTGTCACCCGACCAGACCAGCCGCGCGCGGCCACGATCCGGCGCGCCAGGGCCGGCGCGTCCACGTCGGTCACGCTCACCGCCTCCCGCCCGGCGTCCAGCCGGGAGATCTCCATCAGGTCCTCCACCAGCCGGCGCAGCCGGACCACGTCGGTGACCAGCAGCTCACCGGCGCGCCGGGCGTCGCCGGGCAGCTGGTCGAGGTGGTCGCGCAGCAGCGAGGCCGCCCCCACCAGCGCGGTCACCGGGGTACGCAGCTCGTGCGCCACGTCGGCGGTGAACCGTCGCTCCCGTTCCTGCGCGCGGTGCAGGGCGGCGATCTTCGCCTCCAACGCCTCGGCCATCTCGTTGAACGACGCGGCCCACCCGCTGAACTCGTCCCGCCCGGCCACCGGCAGCCGGGTGGCGAGCAGGCCCTCGGTGATGGCCCTCGCGGCCCGGCTGGCCCGCCCCACCGGTTCCAGGGTGCGTCGGGCGAGGGTGTGCCCGACCGTGGCGGCCAGCAGCACCACGAGCATCCAGCCGGCGCCGAGCGCGTTGCGTAGCTGCTCCAGCCCGGCGGCGAGGTCCCGCTCGTCGGTGATGACGTACAACTCGGCGGTCGAGCCGGGAATCCGCCCACCCACCACGAGCAGCCGGGTCGGTCCGAGGCTGCGCTGGTAGCCGAGTTGCCCGGCCGCGACGGTGCTCCGCAGCCGCTCGGTCAGCGGCGGCGCGTACGCCGGGTCCGAGGGCCAGCTGTCCTCGGCGACCAGCACCACGTGCCGGCCGCTGCCCTCGAAGCTGGTCAGCAGTTCGGTGCGGCGCTGCTCGGTCAGCGGCAGGAACTGCCCGGCGAGCACCAGCCGGTACCGGGCGTCGGCCGCGGCGGCGTGCAGCGACGCGTCGTAGCGGGCCTGCCGCAGCAGCAGGTACGACCCACCGGCGAGCACCCCGGCGGAGATCCCGGCGACCAGCACGAACGCGATGGTCAGCCGGCGGCGCAGCCGGGCGGGGCGGACCGTCTGCCGGTCCGCTGTCGTCGCCGGTGGCGGCTCGCTGCCCATCGCCGTCGCCCGCTCACCCGGCGACGAGCTTGTATCCGGCGCCGCGTACGGTGCGGATCAGCCGAGGGTTGCCCGGGTCGGTCTCGACCTTGGCGCGCAGCCGCTGCACCGCCACGTCGACGAGCCGGCTGTCGCCGAGGTAGCTGTGGTTCCACACGCGGTCCAGCAGCAGCTCCCGGGTGAACACCTGGCCGGGCCGGCGGGCCAGCTCCAGCAGCAGCCGGAACTCGGTCGTGGTCAGCGGCAGCTCCGCACCGTCCCGGCGGGCCACGAACGCGCCGGGGTCGATCTCCAGGTCGCCGATCCGCAACGGCCCGGGCTCGGGCGGCACCACCGCCCGGCGTAGCACCGAACGGACCCGGGCCACCAGCTCGGGCAGGTCGAACGGCTTGCGCAGGTAGTCGTCGGCGCCGCATTCCAGGCCGACCACCACGTCGATGGTGTCGGTACGGGCAGTGAGCATGAGGATCGGCACCGCACTGCTGCGTCGGATCTCCCGACACACCTCGAGACCGTCGACGCCGGGCAGCATGACGTCCAGCACGATCAGGTCGACGGTCCCGGCCCGCCAGGTGGCCAGGGCCTGTCGGCCGTCGGCGGCGGTCGCCACCCGGAAACCGGCGCGGCGCAGCCCGAGGGCGATGACCTCCCGGATGGAGGCGTCGTCCTCGACCACCAGCACGCGGCCGTCCATGACGCACCCAGGGTAGTCCCGGGCGGCCGGCAGGTCGCTCGGCGTGACGGGCGAAGACGGGGGTCCGGCCGGCGCCGGACCCCCGTCGCGACGGTCGGTCACTCCTGCCACTGGTGTGCCACGTCGAGCACGATCCGGCTGTGGTCCCCGGGGCCGGTCAGCACGAACACCCGGAACGGCAGCCGGGCGCGGACACCGACGGCGAAGGTGCTGTAGCCCTCGAAACTGCCGCCGAAGACCACGTCGCGCAGGGTCTGGTAGCGCAGCACGTTCGCCACGTGCTCGCCGGTCCGGTACGGCACCGTCGCGAGGTGCTCGTCGTCGTACGCGGGGGCGCGCAGCGAGACCCGCAGCAACGCGCCACCGGCGGTGTACGGCGACAGCGCCAGCCCTTCGCCCTCGGTGTACGTCTCGCCGTAGCCGACCGAGTAGCCGCTGACCGGGCCGTCGAACTCGAACACCACCCGGTCGTGACAGTCGTGCCGACCGGTCCGCACGTCGACGAGCGGCGCCGAGCTGAGCGTCCCGGCGGTCTTGTCCGTACTGCCCCAGGTGATCCCGCAGTACGGTGAGCCGGTCGCGGCCTGCCTGGCGGCGGTGGGTGCGGCCGTGGTCGGCGTGGCGGTCGCGGCGATCAGCGTGGCGAGCGCCACGATCAGCGTGGTGACGGTCCTTCTGATCCTCATCTTCTGCTCCCTTCCGGCCCGCCGATTCCTGGGACGTGCGGGCTCGACCTGGTGGAGTCCCACCGTCGCGTCGCTTCGCCACGGCAGTTTCGCCGTGGCGTAACGCGCGGGTAACAGCGGTGGGCGGTATGACGCTTTCGCGATGACAGCCAGCGAAGAACGACAATTAATATTCACGCACATCGATAGCGGCGTGTCGGCGCGCCGCTCAGTCCGCAGGGAGTGCGTGATGATCCGACGACAACTGCTGCGCGCGGCCACCGCCGCGCTGGCGGCGGTGCTGGCGGCGACGGGGCTTCAGGTGGCCACCGCCGCCGGCGCCTCGGCGGCCCGGACCGTCTACTACGACGCCAGCCGGGCCGGCGAGTTCCGGACCAACTTCGACCAGGCCGCGCAGATCTGGAACAGCCGGGTCAGCAATGTGCGGCTGGTGCCCGGCACGCCCGCGAGCGTCACCATCTACGTCGACAGCGGCTGGCCCCGGGCGCAGGTCACCGGGCTCGGCTCCGGGCGCATCTGGATGGGCTGGCAGGCGGTCGACCAGGGCTACCACCGCACCCGGATCGCCACCCACGAGTTCGGTCACATTCTCGGTCTGCCCGACCGGCGCACCGGGCTCTGCTCCGATCTCATGTCCGGCAGCAGCGCGCCCGTCTCCTGCACCAACGCCTACCCCAGCGCGGCCGAGGCGAGCCGGGTCAACCAACTCTTCGCCGGCAGCAGGAGCGCGTCGGCCGCCGGCAGCTACACCTGGACCGAGGACACCGGTGTCGGGATCCTCGTGGTCAACGGTCGCCCGGCCACCGAGAACTACCCGTGGCTGGTCTACACCTCCGGCTGCACCGGCACCCTGATCAAGGCCAACTGGGTGGTCACCGCGCGGCACTGCCCGACCCCGTCGTCGGTGCGGGTGGGCAGCATCAACCGCACCAGCGGCGGCACTGTCGTCCGGGTCAGCCGGGCGGTCAACCACCCGAGCATCGACGTCAAGCTGTTCCAACTCGCCAGCTCGGTCAGCTACGCGCCCGCGCCCATCCCGACCACCTCCGGCGCCGTCGGCACGGCCACCCGGATCATCGGCTGGGGCCAGACCTGCGCACCCCGGGGCTGCGGCTCCGCGCCCACGGTGGCACACGAGTTGGACACCTCGATCGTGGCCGACAGCCGGTGCAGCGGCATCAACGGCCCGTACGAGATCTGCACCAACAACACCAACGGCAACGCCGGCGCCTGCTACGGCGACTCCGGCGGCCCGCAGGTGCGCCGGATCAACGGCGTGTGGAACGTGATCGGCGCGACCAGCCGAGCGGGCAACAACAGCTCCACCTGCGCCACCGCCCCGTCCATCTACGGTGACCTGCCCTCGATCCGCTCCTGGATCAACTCCCAGGTCGGCGGCCTGCCCTCCTGACCCGCACCGTCGCGCTCAGGCAGGTGGTGGGCCCCAACGGGGCCACCACAGCCAGATCGGCACGGGCGTGCGGGGGGCGGGGC
>NZ_JBAGKI010000079.1:0-24190 GCF_036689795.1 Micromonospora palythoicola
AGGTGCGGTGCCTGCGCGACGCGGTTCGGGACTGCCATCACCGGCGCACGCTCATGCCGAGATCCGTGTGTTCCGAAGGTGAGGTGGAACCGATGGCGGCGGCATCAGGTCTTATAGACGTGGTGACCCGATTTCGACTTGTCTCGGTGTTGGTGTGGGCGCCCCTGACGGCCCTGACGGCGGCATGTGGGGCCGCCGCCAATGAGCCATCCAACGCAAGATCAGGTGAAGTCTCTGAGCCCGAGTCGAGTACATCGACACCGCTGATCGCGGGCGGCGATGCTGCTGTCTGGAGTCTGGGTCCGGACCAGAGCCTTCAGAGATCGTCCACGAAGTTCATTGCCCTCGTCTCGCGACTCGGCTGCAACAGCGGGGTCACGGGGCAGGTCCTGGCGCCGGAAATTCACAAGAGCGAGTCTGAGGTCGTCGTGGTTTTCAGTGTCGCTCCGAAGCAGCCCGGTGCCGCAGCGTGCCCCGGCAACGATCAGGTTCCCTATGAGATCGATCTCGGTGAGCCGCTGCGGGACAGAGCGTTGGCTGATGGCCAGTGCCTGCCTGGCGGGGAAGCGGTGACCACATCGTTCTGCGCCACCGGCCCCACGCGCTTCAGGCCGTGATGCCCATCCGGCCGCGCTTCCTCCTGGCGTCCCCCACCGCACTGGTATGTCGCAGAGCGCTCGTCGCTGACGGTGGCCTCGGCGTCGGCTGACGCCTCCGGCTTGGCGGCTTGGCGGACGGTCGCGGGTAACACGCCTGCCAGCGTGATCAAGAGTACGAGAGAGAACTCCCCTGCCGCCTGAGGTGCTGCGGTGGTGGACGTTTGTAGCTGGTCAGTGGGTCTTGCGGACCGCTTGCCACGCGGCGCCGAGCAGCGCGAGTATCCGGTACAGCGCGTATAGCGCCCAGAGCGTGGCCAGTGATACACCGATGAGGATGACGGCGCCGCCCAGGTAGTGGGTGCTCTCCAGCATCCAGCCGCCGGCCAGCAGGACGGAGCCCACGACGACGGCCCAGGCCAGGATGCGGCCGGCTTTGGTCAGAGACATCCACAGGCGGGCGTTCGCGGTGCCGTCTGGCTCCGTGGGGTCGCCGACCTGGGACTGCAGGGCGAGGCCGTCGATGCTGCGGGCGGCAGCCTGGTCGGTGGCGTGTGGCGACTGGTGCAGCACTGCCGACAGGGCGTGCAGGTCGTCGTGGTCACGAAGTCGTCCGGTCCGCGGATCGCCGAGTAGCGCCACGGGGTGTGGGAACCCGAGCAGCCACGCCTTGCCGTAGCCGCGTTGCGCACCCGGTGGCAGCACCACGACTGTGCCGGCGTGCATGTCGTCGCGGTAAGTGTGGTCACCGATCACCTGAACGAGTTCCGTGCCAACGATCGTCGCCTCGATGTCGACGAGGTCGGTGGCATGGCTGAACAGCGTGACGAACTGGGCGTACGCGGCGGCGACCGCGAACAGGCCCAGGACCGCGACCGCGGCGCCGAGCAGCTCGTGCAGCCGGGCCGTGACGTCGGTGAGCAGCAGCGCGGGGACGACGGCGAACAGGTACCAGCCGACGAAGATCAGGAAGCGTCGCCGGTTCAACCAGCGCTGTGTTCGCACGCCCTGTGCGCCAGGTGGGAAGGCGGAGAGAACAGTTCCGCCGTTGCGCCGTTGGCGGGCGTCCTCGCTCAGCAGCATCACCTGGAGGCGGTGGACCCGAACGTCAAGGCGGTCACCGGCCAGACCAGCCAGGTCGCGGACGAACTGCATCTCCTCAATCTTGGGGTCGGTCAGGTCGAACAGCCGTACCGCCGCCCGCCCGTCCACGGTGGCGCGCAGGTCGCTCGGCACGTCCAGGCTGACACCCCGCTCAGGTACCAGGTAGAGCGCGGGAACCGGCCGGCGGTGATCCCGCCCCTCGATCTCCCGGTTCTGGATCACCACTGCTGAGATCTCGGCGCACCGCAGGTCACGTCGGTACCGGCCAATCCGCACCCTCCAGCCGTTCCGGTCGACATCAACCTGAAACCGCTGCAACCCGTACCCGAGAAAACTGACCGCCGTGAACAGAATGATCAGCGAGAACACGCCAGCGCAGAGCCGCCCGGACACCGACCCGCCGACAGTGAACTGCAAACTCACCAGATAACCGACGAACCCCACCAGCAACGCCGCGACAACCACCGCGAACACGCGAGAGCCAACTGGACGGCGCAAATACACCCACACATCATCGACGCACCAGGCAACTCAACCGCCACCTCGTCCTCGGTGAACCGCACGGCAGCCCGGCGCCAAAGCCGACGTAATCCACCTAACATCCGAGGTCTCCAGGCTCATGGCCGCGGATGGTTTCGAGATCGGCGCAAGCTTGCCGGGAACATCGGTGGTGCCCGGTCAAGTGCCGGGATCAGTGCCGCCCTGTTTTTCTTCGCCGGTGTCGAAGAACCTCGTCAGGTAGGCCGGCGGATTCAGGTCGCTGGCCCGCAGCAGCGAGAAGACCTCCGCCCCATGCCCGGGCTCATCAAACAGCCGATACGCCTGGGAGAGTCCTACAAAGTCCATGTCGGGTTGCTCCGCCGCATAGCCGAGCGCCTCGTCCTCGGCCAACGCGATGGCCTCGTCGAAACCTGCGGCGCGCCACAACGTCAGCCGTTCCTCGTACAACTGGCTCGCCGAGTCGCCGCCCACGCAAAAGACGCAGCGAACGCAGAACCAGCCAACCTCACCCTGCGTCTGTTCGTTCTGCCTGGCCATCGACACATCGTCTCGCGTCGGCTCGCGACAGCGAGTCCATCTAGCAAGGCCACACTGTTCCGTAGAGCGCCCGCCGCGGAGGCGACGTTGGTGCCCGACCGCTGTGGCGTCCGGACGTAGTCATGGCCGGGCGGTCTGCGGCATCGCCTAGGGCTAGGCTCGCCATGTGCCGGCGCTCATCGAGGTCGTATCCGTCATCAACGCCCCGCCGAGTGTGGTGTTCGACTTGACCCTTGATGTGGACGTTCACTCCGCGTCCCTGCCCGCCAGCCGCGAGACGGCCACGACCAGCACCGGACGACGTCAACTCGCCCTCGGCGACGAGGTCACCTTCCACGCCCGTCATTTCGGACTGCCCTGGCGTATGACCAGCAGAATCGCCGCCTACGAACGGCCGTACCACTTCGTGGACGAGCAGACGCGAGGCCCCTTCCGTTCGCTGCGCCATGAGCACCAGTTCCAGGACCTCGACGGCGGACGCACGCAGATGACCGACCGCATGACCATCACCGCGCCCTTGGGACCGCTGGGCGCAGCGGTGACCTGGGCGCTCGTCGCGCCGTACCTACGCCGGCTGTTGCTACAGCGGGCAGCCCACATCACTTACCTGGCACAAGCCCACGAGCCGTAGCTCCCAACAAATCCGGGACATGCAATCCCCCCGGAACCGGGCAGACGTCGCCGCAACGCGCGAGGCCGACTATCGCGATAAGGGTCAGCGCAGGCGGCTTCCAGAAACGCACGGATCCGCCGCGGATCGTGCGCGCTCTCCGCCGCGATGGGTGTCGCTGTCAGTAGCAGCTGCGGCTCCGGCAAGGTGCGGACCTACGATGGCTCCGTCGGCCGCATATGCGGAGCCAGTCGTTCTCCCGCAGCGAGGTTGTCACGCCAGTAGCGGTAGACCAGGCCGGGTACCACCTCAACCGATCCTGCTGCGACGAAACAGGAGAGAAGATCACCCCCGGCCGGTGCGTCGACGTCGAAGGCAACGACCACTGGTGGTTCTTCACCGACATGCCGACGCACCAGTGCGCGCGTCGACGGTGGGTTCCCGGAACCGAGGATCCCGGAACTGGGTCGGGCAGGCCAGATATGCGACGTCGGTGAAGACCACCTCGAGGCCGTGGTGGTAGGACAGGTCGTGTCCCGCGGCCAACCGAAGCTGGGAGCCGTCGAAGTGCAGCACGTCCCAGTCCCACCAAGATTCGCTTTGAAGATACATGCAACAGTGCGCATTTGTGCAGTGATCGCGATCGCCGATGGAGGAGGCGAGAGAGAAAACGAAAATCAGTTCCGATAACCTGGTCTCCACCCTTTCGACGGAGGAGATCTCGTGGCCGTACCGAAGCGGAAGATGTCGCGGTCGAACACCCGGCACCGGCGGGCGCAGTGGAAGGCGGCCCTGCCGCCGCTGACGCCGTGTCCTTGCCCGCGCAAGGAGATGGTGGTGCCGCACCGGGCGTGCAGCCACTGCGGGCTGTACAAGGGGCGTCAGGTGGTGGAGCAGCCGTGACGGGTCGGCTGCCGGTGACCGTGCTGTCGGGCTTCCTCGGCGCCGGGAAGACCAGCCTGCTCAACCATGTCCTCGCGAATCGGGACGGGCTGCGGGTGGCGGTGATCGTCAACGACATGAGCGAGGTCAACGTCGACGCGGCGCTGGTCCGCGACGGCGGGACGCTGTCGCGGACCGAGGAGCGGCTGGTCGAGCTGACCAACGGCTGCATCTGCTGCACGCTGCGCGACGACCTGCTCGACGAGGTGGCCCGGCTGGCCCGGCAGGGCCGCTTCGACTACCTGCTCATCGAGTCCAGCGGCATCTCCGAGCCCATGCCGGTCGCGGCGACGTTCGCCTTCGGCGTCGAGGACGGGCAGATCCTCGACGATATGGCCCGCCTGGACACCACCGTCACCGTGGTCGACGCGGCCGGCCTGCTGGCCCGGATCGAGGCGGGGGAAACCCTCGAGGCGCGGGGGCTGGCCGCGTACGAGGGCGACGACCGGAGCATCGCCGATCTCCTGGTGGACCAGATCGAGTTCGCCGACGTACTGGTGGTCAACAAGACCGACCTGATCGCGTCGGAGGATCTGGCGGTGGTCGAGGCGCTGCTGTCCCGGCTGAACCCGGCGGCCCGTCAGGTCCGTGCCGTCCACGGTCGGGTTGCCCCGGCGGAGATCCTGCACACCGGTCGGTTCGATCTGGAGCGGGCGGAGACCGCGCCCGGCTGGGTGGCCGAACTCAACGGTGGGCACGTGCCGGAGACCGAGGAGTACGGCATCTCCAGCATCGTGTTCCGCGACCACCGGCCGTTGCATCCGCAGCGGCTGTGGAACCTGCTCACCGCCGGCCTGGACGATTTCGGGGTCGTACGGTCGAAGGGCTTCCTGTGGCTGGCCAGCCGCCCTGACGTCCAGGCCCTGTGGTCACAGGCCGGCCCGTCCGGGCGCTGCGACCCGGTCGGCGTACCGGTGGTGGTGTCCGGGGAGTGGCCGGAGGATCCCGACGAGCGGGCCGAGCTGGAGTCCCGGTGGCATCCGGTCTTCGGCGACCGGCAGCAGGAGATCGTCCTCATCGGCGTGCACCTCGACCGTGACGGCCTGCGGGCGGCCCTGACGGCCTGCCTGCTCACCGAAGCGGAGATCACCGCCGGGCAGGACGCCTGGCGGGCGCTGCCCGACCCGTTCCCCGAGTGGGACCTGGGTGACTTCCACGACCACGCCGCCCAGGTCCCGGTATGACGATGGCCGCCACCCCGCCACCGGAGGACGTGGCCCGGTGGCGGCGCGACTGGGAGGCCATGATGCGCCACTACCAGCCCGACCGCGACGACCTCCTCGCCGCCGGTCTCGCCACCGCCGAACAGGCGCACGGGCGCGCCCCCGAACGGGTGCTCGACGTCGGCGGCGGGCCGGGATGCACCGCCGAGGCGGTCCTGCGACGTTGGCCCGACGCAAACGTCACCGTGCTGGACATCGATCCGGCCCTGCTGGGCCTGACCAACGCCGCCCTGCCGCAGGTGCGTACCGTCCGGGCCGACATCGGCTCACCTGACTGGCTGCCGGCGGCGGGCGGCCCGTACGACCTGGTGCTGGCCCTGATGACCCTGCACTACCTGCCCGAGGGCCGGGTTCGCGACTGGTACACCGAGGCCCGACACCTGCTCGCCCCGGGGGGACTGCTCTTGGTCAGCGACGCCATGCACGACGCGCCCGTTCCCGCAAAGCCACGTGGCGGTGGTATCGGCCCGTGGACGGTGTGGTGGGACGCCCTGTCCGCGCAGCCGTCGATGGCGCCGCTGCTGGCCGAGCGAGCGGCGACGCTCAGCGGCTGCGACTCGGCGGAGTTCGTCGCGTCGACCGACTGGCACGGCGAGACAGCCCGGCGTGCCGGATTCGGCGAGACGACGGCGCTCCACCCGGGTGCCGGCCATGCCCTGATGGCGTTCCGCCGATGAGCCCGCCGTGGTCATGGCGGTCAGGGGCGTACGCCGAGGTGCACGCTGCGGGCGGAGAGCCGGAACATGTGGTCGCGGGCGGCGTCAAGGACGGCCGGATGTGCGTCCACCGCGACAACCCGGCCGCAGGTCATCATTCGGGCGATGGCGAGTGCCATTCCGACGCCGCCCCAGCCGATGTCGACTGCGAGCCGGTCGCCCCCGGGGCGACCGGCTCGCAGGCGATCGTCAGGTACCAGGCCCGGTCCCGCCGTGCGGCGTCAGCCGGTTGTGGCGTCAGCTTGGCCAAGTCGACCTGGCTGTCGGTGTTCATCTGCCCTGTGGTCCGCGGCGGGCGTACTTGTTGCGGAACTTCTCGACGCGGCCTTCGGTGTCGAGCAGGCGCTGCTTACCGGTCCAGAAGGGGTGACTGGCGGCGGAGATCTCCACGTCGATGACGGGGTAGGTGTGGCCGTCGGTCCATTCGATGGTCTGGTCGCTGGTGGCGGTGGAGCGGGTCAGGAAGGTGTAGTCGGCGCTCTTGTCGCGGTAGACGACGGGACGGTATTCGGGGTGGATGCCGGGCTTCATGCGGGTCGTGGTCCTTCGGTGTCGGTGTCGGTCAGCTCATCCGCCCCGAGGGGGAAGCAGCCGGCGAACGGGTCGGGGTAGGTGCGCCAGCTTTCTTCGCCGTCGGCGAGTTCGGCGTCGGTGAGCAGGCAGTTGGAGAGGGTGCGGTGCAGGTCGACGGGGTCGGTGTCGAGGCCGATGAAGACCAGGTGCTGGTGGCGGTCGCCGTAGTAGGGGTCCCAGTCGAGGGCGGCGGCGAGGCGGCGCTGGTCCTCGACGTGTTCCCAGCGGTCTTCGGGCAGGCTCACCAGCCAGTGTCCGAGGGATCCCATCGCCAGGCCGCCGCCGGCGAACTCCCAGGCCACCACCGTGTCGGGCTGACTGGCCAGCCAGAGGTGACCCCGAGAGCGGATCATCTCGGCGTTCACGTCTTCCAGGACGTCGTGCAGGCGCTGGGGGTGAAACGGGCGGCGGGCGCGGAAGACGGCGGAGACGACTCCGCAGTCGGGCTCAGGCTCGTGTGCGCCGAGGGTGTAGCCCTGCAGACCGCGGGCGAGCATGCCGGGGGTCTCCGGCCGGTGTCGGTGGGTGTGGCGTAGTTGGCGGGTCAGCGCGCCGACGTCGACGAGGTCGCCGTCGACGCGGAGGTGGGTCGCCCAAGGCGCCATCCGTTGCAGGAGGACCGCCATCCTGCCGGTGTCGAACTCCCCTTCGCGGGATTGACCCCAGAGCACCAGGGTGTCGGCGTACTCGATCTGCCGGACCACGACGTCGGCGAGCGCGCGGTGGTCGTCGTCGGCGGCCTGAATGCCGAGCGCGATGAGGTCGTCGGTGCTGGCCAAGCCGTCGAGCAGGTGCTCGGCGTCGAGGACCGTGACGTAGGAGTCGACCCGGAGCAGATCGGTGATCGGTGCGCCGTCGACGAGGCAGTGGGTGCAGGCGGCGGCGACAGCTTCCGGTTCGACCACCTCGGGCAGCATAAGCACCAGATCCTGGCCGGGGTGGCTGCGGGTGAGCCGGACGAGGGTGGGCAGCACGTCCTCACGCAGGGTGCAGGAGACGCAGCCGTGTCGCAGCGTCACCTGCTCGTCCTCGACGATGCCGGCACCGGTGCGGATCACTCGCCGGACCACGCCGTCGCGGATGCCGCTGAGGTCGTGCCGTACCAGCAGCAGCGACTCGTCGGCGGCGAGCAGTGCGCGGGCGACGGCGAAGGTCGCCGTCGGCCAGAACCCGGACAACACAGTCAGTGACGGGCGGGTGTCCGCGTCCGCTGTCACGGCACGGGTCGGAGCCTGTGGTGACGACGACATGGGTTTCCTCTCGACACAGTTGAAAACGATTGTCATTATAAGCGCATGTCAGCCGTCGACGCGAACAGGGATGCGCCCGTGGGTGCGGCAGGGGCGGAGCGGGGCGGTGACGTCCCTACCGTCGCGGTCCACTTCACGCTCGATCCGGGCGGCAGTGATGAGGGCGTCGATCGGCTCGCTGCTCTGCTGGCCTTCCTGGGCGGTGATTCGGATCGGTGTCGCCGCCGGTGCGAGGGCCGGGGCCGCGCCTTCACCTGCGAATCGATCCTCGGGCGCGGGCGGTCTACCGCGACCGCACCGAGATCGTGTTGACCCGTCGGGAGTACGACCTGCTGCTCTGCCTGGCTCAACATCCACGCCAGGTGTTCACCCGACAGCAACTACTGGACCAGGTGTGGAGGCAGCCCTACACGGGTCGGCGCAGTGTGGACGTCCACGTCCGGCGGCTGCGCGCCAAGATCGGCGCCGACGTGCCGGTGGTGACGACGCTGCGCGGGGTCGGCTACCGCCTGGGCACTGACTGTGCCGTCGAAGTCGTCGAGGGCCCGGCGCGGATGTGGCCGAACGACTGATGTAATACTGAAAACCGTTTTCGTTGTCATCGCCGTGTTGTGTGAGGAGCCACCACTGTGTCCAGACGTTGCGACGTCACCGGCGCGAAGCCGAGCTTCGGCAACGCCGTGTCCCACTCCCACCGGCGCACCCGTCGCCGGTGGAACCCGAACCTGCAGAACCACCGCTACTGGCTGCCGTCGGAGCGGCGGTGGGTCAGCCTCACCCTGACGGCGAAGGCATTGAAGACCGTGGACCGCAAGGGCATCGAGAAGGTCGTCGCCGAGCTCCGTAGCCGGGGAGTGAAGCTCTGATGGCCCGGCAGACCGACGTCCGGCCGATCGTGCGGCTGCGCAGTACCGCCGGCACCGGCTACACGTACGTGACCCGCAAGAACCGCCGCAACGACCCCGACCGGCTCGTGCTGCGCAAGTACGACCCGATCGTGCGCCGCCACGTCGAGTTCCGCGAGGCCCGCTGATGGCCAAGAAGAGCCTCGTCAACCGGCAGGCCCGTCGGGAGGAGCTGGTCGCCCGGCACACCGAGGCGCGGACCGGGCTGAAGCGGCTGATCGCCCACCCGGACACCGACCCGGACGTCCGCGCCGACGCGGTCCGCCGACTCGGCCGGCTGCCGCGTGACTCCAGCCCGGTGCGACTGCGCGTACGCGACCAGATCGACGGCCGCCCACGTGGGGTGTTGACCCGGTTCGGACTGTCCCGGGTCCGGTTCCGCGAGTTGGCCCTGCGCGGCGAGCTGCCCGGGGTTCGCAAAGCGTCCTGGTGATCTCACGGGCGCCGGCATCGCCCAACGCATCCTGGCCCTGACCGCCGCCACGTGGCACAACCGCAGCACCGGCCAACCCGTCACCCGATCACTGATCGCCTACGACCACTGAGCAGGGGTTGGGACTTACTCGTCCAGTCATCCGCCATGAAGGCGGAGTCTGGGGTCACTGCACCTGTGGACGTGATCTGCTTCACGGCGGGTGACTACGAAGCGCTAATCCTGGTCTCAGCTTGATCTTGAACAATAAGCAGCTGGGCATCGACTGGAAGGGGGCGGGCCGGTGCGGATCATGATCGCGGATGATGACGCGGCCATCCGTGAGTCGCTGGAGCGGGTGCTCCAGGTCGAGGGTTACGACACCAGCAGCGTCGCCAACGGTCTCGCCGTGCTCGACGGGGTTGGTGGGGCCGGCGGTGACTCGCTGGACCTGCTGATCCTCGATGTGATGATGCCCCGCCTCGGCGGGTTGGAGACCTGCCGGCGGTTGCGGGCCGCGGGTCAGGAGCTGCCGGTTCTGATGCTGACCGCCCGTGACCAGGTATCCGACCGGGTCGCGGGGCTGGACGCGGGGGCCGATGACTACCTGCCCAAGCCGTTCGCCACCGAGGAGTTGCTGGCCCGGGTGCGGGCCTTGCTGCGGCGGCGCACGCCGGGCGACGGTGAGTCGCAGATCCTGTCGTTCGCCGATGTGCGGGTCGATCCTGACAGGTTCGAGGCGTGGCGGGGCGGGCGGCCGCTGCGCCTGACCCGGACCGAGTTCTCCCTCCTGGAGGTCCTTGTGCGCAACGCAACCCGGGTGTTGACCCGCGACGCGCTGTTCGAGGCGATCTGGGGCTTCGACATGAGCGCCACCGCCAACAACCTTCAGGTGTATGTGAGCTACCTGCGCCGCAAGTTGGAGGCCGAGGGTGAGCCGCGATTGATCTACACGCTGCGCGGCCTGGGATACACGTTGCGGGAGACTCCTCCGTGAGCAGGCCCGCCGGCCGGGAACCGCGCCGGCTGACCCGATGGTGGCGCCGGCGGTCCCTGCGGACCAGGCTGACGGTGATCGCGGCGACGGCCATCGCGGTCAGTGTGTTCGTGTCCTTCCAGGTGGCCAGCGAGCTGCTGGACTGGCAGCTGCGGGACAGCGTCGAGAACCAGCTGCGCGCCGACGCCCGCGTCCTCGCGACGGACGCGGGGCGCGCCGGTCTGGCGCAGGTTCCGTTACCGCCGTATTCCGGAACCGGTCGGCTGGTGCGGGTGATCCTGCCGGACGGCTCGACCCGGACGCCGGCCGGCCAACCCGCGCTGCCCCCGGTCAGCGAGCACGCCGGGCGCGTGGCGCAGGGTGCGTCGGCCGACCTGATGGAGTCGAACGACAGCGACGAGGACGGTTACCTCGTCTACACGTTGCGGGCGGGCGACGGCGCGGTCCAGGTGGCCCGCGTCGTCGACGACAGCCCAGTCAACCAATTCGGATTTGGCATGTTGGTGATCGGGCTGCTCTGCGTGGTCGGCGGCGCCCTTGTCGGGCGGACCGTGGCGCGGACCGGGCTGGCACCGATCGACCGGCTGACCGCCGCCGCGGTACGTGTCGCGCACACCAGGGATCTCGACGCCGACATCCCGGACGAGGGCGGTGGGGAGATCCGGCGGCTGATCCAGTCGATCAATGACATGCTCGCCGCGCTCCGGGACTCCCGGCGGGCCCAGCGGCTGCTCGCCGAGGATGCCGCCCACGAGCTCAAGACCCCGCTCACCAGCCTGCGCCTCAACATCGAGCTGCTGATCCGGCTCGACCGGCGGGGCACCCTCGACACTGCCCTCTCGGCGGAGAGCCGGACCCGGCTGCTCAACGATCTCGGCGCCCAGGTGGCCGAGTTGAGCACCCTGGCCGCCGAGCTGACCGACCTGGCACGCGGTGACGTCAGCGACGAAAACACCGAGCTGCTCGACCTTGCCGACGTGGTGATGGCCGCCGCGGCACAGGCGCGTTCCCGCGTGCCAGACATCGAGATCGTCCTCGACCTCACCTCCGTGTGGGTGAGCGGGCGTCCCGCCGCGCTCCACCGAGCGGTGCTCAATCTCATCGACAACGCCGGCAAGTGGTCCCCCGCGGACCAGCCGGTCCAGGTCCGGCTCCGCGCCGAGGGCGCGTCGGCGATGCTCGAGGTCGACGACGCCGGTCCGGGCATCGACGCCGCCGACGCGCCACGGGTGTTCGACCGTTTCTACCGTGCCGAGAGTGCCCGGGCGTTGCCGGGATCCGGGCTTGGGCTGTCGATCGTGCAGCGGGTCGTCAACGCCCACGGCGGCCGGGCCACCGTCGCCCGTTCCGCACGCGGTGGTGCGCTGCTCCGGGTCGACCTTCCGACCGCGACCCCGCCCGCCCGGATAGCGCCCCGCACCGCCGGGTAGGACAGCGCGGTGCGGTGAGCGCCGAAGGCGACCAGGAACCCGACCTCGATCAGCATCACCAGCGGAAGCGAGACGAGGACCGCGAACGTGGCCGCCAGTACCAGGCCTGCCGAGGCGGCGGCCGATGGCGGTACCAAGCCGTCCTCAGAACCCGGCTCCACAGTCCTGCTGATCTGCCCGACGATGTCATCCGGCCCCGGTCGCCGCTGCGCGGCGGCGCGACACGTAGCGGACGAGTTCGCCGAGCGCGGTGATGGACAGGGCGAGACCGAGGCCGACCACCAGGCCCAGCGACGAGTTCGATTCGAAGGCGACGCCACCGAGGTAGCCGATCAGGCCGGAATAGCCGGCCCAGGTGACGGCGGCGATGGCGGTGAAAAAGGTGAAGCGGGTCAGCGGGTAGCCGGTGGCGCCGCTGGCGGTCACGATCGCGGTGCGGCCACCGGGGACGAACCGGCCTGCGATGATCAGGGCGCCGCCCCGGCGGTGCAGGTGCGGGGCGATCCTGTCGGCGGCGCGGATCAGACGGCCGCCCGGGCGGCGCTCGCGCAGCAAGCGCCCGATGAGGTAGCCGATGTGATCACCGACGAAGGCGCCCAGCGCGGCGAGCACGATGATCAGCGGAAGCGACGGGATGCCCGACACGGCGAAGACCGCCGCCGCGATGACGACCGACTCCGAGGGCAGGAACGGTAGGAACGCGTCGAGGGTCGCCAGCGCGAGGATCGCCAGATAGATGACCGGAGAGGTCATCGCGTTCTCGATCATGGCCATCAGGTCCATCAGGGCCGCTCCTCCCCTTCGAGTACCCAGGCGCAGAGCCCGACTACGACGAGCACGAGCGCCAGCAGAACCCGTTCGGCCAGGCCCGCGAACGGGAGAAGGCCGTGGCCGAGCAGCACCGCCGGCCCGTTCACCGCCGCGAACGCGACGCAGGCGGCGAACGCGGACCACCCGGCCGCGCGCAGCCAGCGGACCCGGGCCGGGTCGGCCCCGGGCCCGGCACGCTTGGCGATGAGCAGGGCGAAGAGCGGTGGCAGCGCCGCCATCAGCGCCGCGCCGAAGCGATGCAGCCCGGCGGCGACGCCCGGTTCGGTTCCCGGCAGGTTCGTGGGGAACACCACCACCGCGAGCAGGGACACGCACCACACCGACAGCAGCACGGTGAGGGGCCAGGCCGGTGACAGCACGCGCCGGGTGCCGGCCAGGAGCCACGCGCCGGCTGCCGCGAGTCCGCACGCCGCCAGGGCCAGCAGGACGGCGCCCGGCACGGTCCGGATCGATTGGCTGACCATCTGGTCCACCGGGTCGACGTCGCCGACCAGCAGCAGACCCGCTCCGGCCGCCGCGCCCAGGCCCAGGCTCAGCTGGACGTTGCGGTACCAGCGGGAGGTGCCCGCCCGGACGATCGTCGCTGTCATGCGGCGACCTCGGCCGGCGTGGGCGCGGGCGCCTCACGGGCCGGCCGGATCCGGTAGAGCTGCTCGAACGCGGACACCGTGTGGGTCTGGTCGTGCTGCTCGGCCACCGCACGAGCCCGGTGCCCCAGCTCTTCCGCGTGCTTCGGGTCGCTGAGCACGGTGAGCAGTCGCTCGGCGAGCACGACAACGTCGCCGGGCGGGAACAGGTATCCGGTCTCCTCGTCCCGTACGAGGTGGGGCAGGGCTGCGGCATCGGCGCCGATCACGGGTCTACCGCTGGCCATCGCCTCGAGCGTGACCAGGCTCTGCAGCTCGGCGGTGCCCGCGTTGACGAAGACCGCCGACGCCGCGTATGCGGAGGGAAGATCCTCGTCAGGGACGAAGCCGGTGAACGTGACATGCCCGGCGACGCCCAGTTCCCCGGCGAGCGACCGCAGCGTCCGCTCCTCGGCCCCGGTGCCGACCAGCAGCAACTGGACGTCGAGCGACCGCCGTACCAGCGCGAACGCCCGCATCACGACGTCGAGGTTCTTCTCGGCGTCGAGCCGGCCCACGTACGTGATGGTGGGCTTGCGCGCGAGGCCGTAGGCCCATCGGAACTCGGCCGCGGGTGCCTGCTCGCGGAAGCGGGCGAGGTCGATGCCGCACGAGATGGGCAGGACCGGCCCGGACACACCGGAGACGACCGCGAGCGCGGCGGCGTACGGGGTCGGGGCCGTGACGATGTCTGCCTTGGCGAACACCCGGGCGGCGTCGCGCCATGCCCACGCGTGCGCCCTCGCCCGGCCGGCGTCGCCGATGGGCAGGTAGTGGATCAGGTTCTCGGGCATGAAGTGGTTGGTGGCGATGACGAACAGGCCGCGCTCGCGCGCCGCGTCGACCAGCGCCCGGCACAGCGGGAAGTGGCTCTGCACGTGCACCACGTCGGGCTGGACCTCGTCGAGGATCCGGCGCGCTGCCGCGCGCAGCCCCAGGGGCGGGCAGAACCGAAAGCCTGAGTGGCCCGGCACCGGCAAGGAACGCACGCGGTGCTCGACGACGCCGTCGCCGGACAAGCTGGCATGGCTGCGGGTGTCCGTCGACGGCGCCATCACGTGCACCTCGTGCCGGGCGGTCAGTGCCACGGCCAGGCGCTGGGCGAAGTAGGACGCCCCGTTGACGTGCGGGGCGTAGGTGTCGGCACCGATGAGGATGCGCATGGGACGACTACCTTTCGTATGCGTTGTCGCTTTTCGTAGGTGGTATCGCTTCATGACGAGGTGGAAGAGAGCGACCGGCACGGCGACGGTCGCGGTGAGCAGGAAGATGCCGCCGGGCAGCGCGAGCAGGCCGGACAGATGGCTGCCGAGGAGAGCGCCGAGACCGATCAGCACCAGGCCGCGTACGGCGGCGGTGGCACCCACCCAGGCGGCGAACTTCCGGTACGGGAGCCCGACGAGTCCCGCCGACACGAACGCCGGGAGGGCGAAGACGTCGACGAGCTTGGCAGTGATCACCATCCGCGGCAGTGACATCGTGGCCAGCCGGTCGAGCAGCGACGTCGCCTTGAGCCGGCTCAGCAGGGACGCCACCCAGGGCCGCCGGGCCGACCGGCCGACGAGGTAGAGCAGGCTGTCGCCCACCACCTCGGCCAGCGCGACGATCACCCAGATCGGCCAGAACGCCGCAGCGCCGGCGGCGACCAGGGTGCCCGCGGTGATCGTCGCGGCCGGCCCCTCGACGAGCACGAAGAGACCGAGCACCAGGTAGGGGTGCTCGAGCACGGCCTGTGTCAGATCCATGCCGAGCAGCTTCGACCGAAGGTCCCGCACCGCTCGTTCCTGCGCGGGGCCGACCGAGGTAGCTCGGTGGTAGGGAATCCGATCACCGACCACGGCACCCATCGGCCTGCCAACCGGCCGACCGGCGCTGCGTCGACTGCCATCACTAGCCCCCTACATGCGAATTACGTCGCTTGTCCGGGGCCTACTCAACCGAGCGAATCTGAGGCGACCGTTAATGCGGCGCGCAGGCTCCGTCAGGTCGGAGAACATCTCCGACAGCGCCCTCGCCTGCGGCTCGGGTCGTCTGAGAGCGATCTGGCACGGGTGCTCTGCAGCAGGCACGTCACGTACACGTCCGGCCGATCCCGCCGGTCCTGATGTTCCAGGTGACGAAGCGCGGCGTCACGTACGCACCGCGGCCGGCGCCGCCCGCGCGTTCGGCCGCAGCACCCAGCACAGCAGGCCGACCCAGAGCGCGGTCAGGATCACGGCGCCGAGCAGGTCGGTCGGGTGGTTCATGCCGCGGTACATCCGGGACAGCGCGACACCGGCCGGCATGACCACGGCGATCACCACGGCGGACCAGCGCCACCGGCTGCTCACCCGGCCCATGACCAGGACCGCGATCGCCACCCAGACGCACATCGTCGCGGCGACGTGTGCCGACGGGAACGACGACATGGGTATCGGGCTGTCGAGCTGCGGCACCGTCGGGCGGTCCCGTTGGACGCTGGCCGCGGTGCACAGGAACAGGGTGAGCTCGCCGAGCATGGTGAGCACCACGAACACCACCGGTCGCCACTGCCGCCACACGGCCAACGCGATCGGGCAGAACACCAGCGAGATGGCCAGGATGGCGCGGGTGTCGCCGGCCGCGCTCCACACCCAGCTCACGTCGTCCAGGGTGGGCGTGCGCAACGTCCGCAGCCACCGGACCACGCCGTCGTCGAAACGTCCCAGCCAGGTGTCCTCGGTGTGGTTCGTCAACAGGTAGCCGACGACGTACAGGATGCCGAACGTGAACCCCCAGCCGGTCAGGATCTCGGTGGCCTCGACCCACCGGTGCGGAATCGGGCGGCCGCTGTCCGGCGCCGGTTCGACCGCCTCGGCGGCCGTCGGCTCCAGCCCGTCGTCGAGCGGCGCCGCCGGGTGCGCCGCCTCGCGCCGCCACAGCCGGAACGCGTACGCCGTGACGCTCAGCCACAGCGCGCCGAGCAGCCAGCCGGCCAGCACGTCGGTCAGGTAGTGCACGCCGAGTGCGATCCGGGTCACCCCGATCGCGGCCACGAGCAGCGCGACGGCCGCCGTGAACAGCTTCCGGTAGCGCACCGCGGGCAGGAACACGAGCAGCAGCGCGCCGTAGACCACCATCGACCCGAGCGCGTGTCCGCTCGGGAAGCTGTTGCCGGGCGCGATCGCCACCGGTGCCTCGACCACCGGACGCAACCGGCCGACCAGCGACTTCACCGACGGGTCGAGCAGCAGCGCGCCGGCGGTGGTGGCCAGCAGGTAGACGGCGGGACGGACCCGCCGGCGCACCAGCAACAGCAGCGCGGCGACGCCGACCAGCCAGAGCATGACCGGACGACCGCCCAGCCGGGTCGTCCCGTGGAGCGCGTCCACCAGGTACGGCCGGGGCGACACGACCTCGTTGAGCTCCCGAACGACACCGTGGTCGACGTTCGTCACCGGCTCCAGGTGCAACCGGACGAGGAGCACCAGCAGCCCGAACCCGAGCCCGATCGCGACGACGAGCAGCGGCACCCACCGGCCGACCAGCCGACCGGGCGGCGCTTCCCCGGACGCCACCACGTCGACTGCCATCGATTGGCCTCCAGGTACGAGCCGCATCGCTTATCCGATGCCGCCTTCGTACCGAGCGAATCTGAGACGACGATTAATGGACGTGCGGGCGTGCAGGTGGAATGGCACCGTGGTACCGCCGCTCCGCCGAGGATGACGACCGTAGTACGACGAAACAGGACGGAATCGGGCCTAGCGTTCGGGCCATGACGAAGCTTGACAGTCCACTGCGGAGGTCCTCGGCGGCCACCATGGCGCTGGCTACGGCGTTCGCTGTCGTCGCCTGCGGGTCGGACGCCGACGACAGTTCGGCACCCTCCCCGTCCGGCTCGCACGGCGCGCATGCGGGCGGGTCTTCGGCTCCACCGCAGCCGCTGCGCGCGGGCGAGCGGTTCGTCGACCTGAAGATGGCCGAGGCATACACGCCCGCGCCGCCGGAGGGCGGCACGGACGAGTACCGGTGCCAGATGATCGATCCGGGCCTGACCAAGGCGGCGTTCCTGACCGGGGCCCAGTTCACGCCGGAGAACGTCGCCATCGCGCACCACGCCATCGTGTACGCGGTGCCGCCGGGCGGCGCTGCCGCGGTGCGCGAGCAGGACGCGAAGACCCCTGGGCTCGGCTGGCAGTGTTTCGGCGGAACCGGCGTGGCCGGCGCCGAGGTGGAAGAGGGCGACGCGGCGTGGGTGGACACCTGGGCGCCGGGTGCCACGGAGACGCTGCTCGACCAGGACGCCGGCCACAAGCTGGAGCCGGGCAGCCTGCTCGTCCTCCAGATCCACTACAACCTGCTCGCGACCGACGGCAAGCCGGCCGGGTCGGACCGCTCGGCGGTGCGCCTGCGGTTGACGGACGGCACGCCGCAGACCCGGGAACTCGAGACGTGGTCGCTCGACGCGCCGATCGACCTGCCCTGCGCCGCCGACGAGTCGGGTCCGCTCTGTGACCGGGCGACCTCGATCGCGGACGTGACGGAGCGGTTCGGGTCGGACGTCGGCGAAATGGCGGACCGGCAGGTGGAGGAGTGCAACCAGGGCGGCATGCCGAAGCCCGGTGACACCCAGAACTGCGACCACAAGGTGACGGAGCCGATGACGCTGTTCGCCGGTTTCGGCCACATGCACATGCTCGGGCGGGCCATGAAGGTCGAGCTCAACCCGGGCACGCCGAAGGCCAAGGTCGTGCTGGACGTGCCGCAGTTCGACTTCGACAACCAGCGGCTGATGAAGCTGCCGTCGCCGGTGGAGATCGGCCCGGGGGACACGCTGCGGGTGACGTGCACGCACGACGCGGGGCTGCGCGAACGCCTGCCGCAGCTGAACAAGCTGCCGCCGCGCTACGTGGTGTGGGGCGACGGCACCAGCGACGAGATGTGCATCGGCATCATGACGGTGTCCCCCCGCAGGTCCTGACGAAGCGTCGAACGTGTGTGGGCTCACCGAGGTCGACGAGCCGAAGACGGCTCTGAGCTCACACACGTCCGCACTGAACGGGCGGTGACGTGGGCGACTGCAGGCGGACCGGCGGCGGAGCCGCTGGGATCTACTGCCGCACCCTCGACGGACACGCGAGATGAGGCGCTAGACCGGCCGGGTGAGTCTCAGGTTGTAAGCGAGGATGACGGCCTGGATCCGGTCCCGCGCGCCGATCTTGGCGAGGACCCGCCCGACGTGGGTCTTCACCGTCGACTCCGACAACGTGAACCGTTGCGCGATCTCACCGTTGGTGAGGCCGTGGCCGATGGCGACGAGGACCTCGCGCTCGCGGTCGGTCAGGAAGGCCAGCCGGGGATCCTCCCGCGCGGGCCCGCAGAGGTCATCGTCGAGACGGTCGGCGAACGCGTCGAGCAGCCGCCGAGTCAGCGCCGGCGCGATCACCGAGCCCCCGGCGGCGACGGCCCGGATGCCGGCGAGCAGTTCCTCCGGGCGGATGTCCTTGAGCAGGACACCGCTCGCCCCGGCCCGTAGCGCGGCGAACGCGTACCGGTCCGAGTCGAACGTCGTCAGCACCAGGACCCGCGAACGCCCACCGGCGGCGACGATGCGCCGGGTGGCCCCGATCCCGTCGACGTCCGGCGTACGGACGTCCATCAGCACCACGTCAGGACGCAGCTCGGTGGTCCATCGAACGGCCTCTGCGCCGTTCTCGGCCTCGCCGACGATCTCGGTGTCGGGGGCGCTCTCCAGCAGCATCCGAAACCCGAGACGCTGTAGCGGCTGGGCCTCCACCACCAGCACAGTGATCATGAGTGGCTGCCTTTCCGGGTCGCGCACGATCCAGCCGCCGTCCAATACGGGGCCGGCGCTGACCGTGCCGCCGCAGGGGCGCGGCGCTTGCGGCCGTGCCGGCGAGGCCGAGACCCGGTCGCCCGGCGATGCCTACTTCATATCGGGGAAAGCTGAGACGACGGTTAGAACCAGTGACGTACGGCGCGCATGCCGCCGACGTCGTACCTCCACAAGCCTGCGTGGACCGGGCGATCTTTCCCCCCACCACCAGCAGGACCTGGCGGCTCTGTGTCGCCTGGGCATTGCCTGACGGGTAGACCCTCGACGCCACCCACGCTGGTGCGTGCGCTGGGCACCTGGTTCGGCCACCCGGCCTGAGCACCGCATTAACGGTCGCCTCAGATTCGCTCGGTAGGAGTAGGTCCCAGGCAAGCGACGTAACCCGCATGTAGGGGGCTGGTGACGGCAGTCGACGCAGCGCCGGCCGTTCGGTCGGCAGGCCGGTGGGTGCCTGGTCGGTGGATGACGCTGGCGGCGGTCACGGTGACGGGCGTCCACGCCCGCCCATGAGACAGCTGTGGGTGCCGCCGGGCCTGTGTGCACACCGAATTTGGTCGGGGCAACGACGACAAAGCGGTGAGGCGCACCGGTTTAACGGGGCACCTTCAGAATCCTGACAAGCCATTTATCGGAATCCCTTCCCGAATCCTGATCAACCACTCATCGGAGGTCTCGTGTCCGCACGTCTAAATTCCACAGTCGTCGACCGGCAGGTCGGGAGCGCGCTGTCAGCCGAAGCTGATGACGCTGCGGCCATGCTCGTCGGCGCGGTCAAGCGATACGGTCTCGGCCAGTCGGCCGTCGTCGCGCTCGACGACGTCACCATCGCGTTCCCGGCGGGAAAGTTCACGGCTGTGATGGGCCCGTCGGGTTCGGGAAAGTCGACGATGATGCACTGCGCCGCCGGGCTGGATCAATTGACGTCGGGCCGCGCATTCGTCGGCAACACCGATCTGTCGGGTCTCAATGACCGCGAGTTGACCAGGCTGCGTCGAGAACGGATCGGGTTCGTGTTCCAGGCGTTCAATCTCGTGGCGACGCTCACGGCCGAGGAGAACATCTGCCTGCCGTTGACGTTGTCGGGGCGCCGGCCGAGCGCCGCGGTGCTCGACCAGGTCGTGGCGCTGCTGCGCCTCGGTGATCGCATGCATCATCGGCCGGCGGAGCTTTCGGGTGGCCAACAACAGCGAGTCGCCGTCGCCCGGGCGCTGGTCGCCCAGCCGCAGGTGGTTTTCGCCGACGAGCCCACCGGCAATCTCGACACCCGGTCCGGACAGGAGATCCTCGGATTCCTGCGATCAGCGGTCGATCTGCAGCACCAGTCGATCGTGATGGTCACGCACGACCCCAACGCCGCTGCCTGGGCGGACCACGTCGTGTTCGTCGTCGACGGCCGCGTGCACGACGTGATGGATCACCCGTCGGCCGATTCGGTGATCGACGTGATGAAGGGCCTGGGGCGATGAGCCAGATGATGCGGAGTGCGGCGCGAAGCGTGCTCGCGAGTCGAGGTCGGTTCGCGCTGACGGGTGCGGCGATCACGCTGGCGGTGGCGTTCCTCGTCGCGACGCTGGTGCTGTCCGACTCGATGCGTGGCCGAGCGGCCGGTGACATCGCCGAGGCGCTGGCCGGGACGGACGCCGTGGTGCAGGGCGTCGTGCTCGGCGAGCCCGGGGGAGGACCGGGAGATCCGGAGAGGCCGGTTCGGCGATCACTGGATCCGGACATCACCGAGCGCCTGGCAACGGTGGCTGGCGTCGACGGGGCCGCCTCGCAGTGGGTCGGCTTCGCGAAGCTGGTCGTCGACGGATCGTCGGTCGGAACCGGAACGGCGAGCGACGTCGGTCGCAACTGGGTCACCGACCCGGGGCTCAATCCGTTCCGGCTCACGAGCGGGCGACCACCGATCGAGGTCGGAGAGATCGTGATCGACCGGTCGCTCGCCGGTGACGCGGGCTTGGCTCCGGGTGACGTCGTACAGGTCCTGACCACGACGGGCTTGTACGACGCGACCATCACCGGCGTCGCGACCTTCGCGTCGGCGGACGCGGCACCGCTGCAGCGAACCGTGCTGTTGCCCGACGGAGCGGTTTCCACCTGGCTCGACACTGCGGCGCCGACCGAGGTGCTCGTCGACGTCGCGAAGGGCGCCGACCGCGCCGAGGTGCTCGATCGATTGTCGGCGCTGACTGACGCCGAGGTCGTCGACGGGCCCGACCACATCCGGGCGATGCAGGACGCCGCGACGTCACCGCTGCAGTTCCTGACCGTGTTTCTCCTGGCCTTCGCCGTGGTCGCGGTGTTGATCGGTGTGACGATCATCTTCAACACGTTCGCGCTCACCGTCGCCCGCCGCCGGCGGGAGTCGGGGCTGTTGCGGGCGATCGGTGCGGAAAGACGCCAACTGCTCGGCGGAGTGGTGATCGAGGCGGCGCTCGTCGGGACCATCGCCACGCTCGTCGGCCTCGTATGTGGGGTCGCGGGAGTGGGCGCGCTGCGTTGGCTCGTCGGACTCGCCGGGATCACGTTGCTCACCGGACCGTCGATCGTGAGCGCGACCTCGATCGCGGTCGCCGCGACCGTCGGCATCGGCGCAACGATCCTCTCGGCGTGGATCCCGGCTCGCCGGGCGGCGGCGACACCGCCGATCGAGGCGCTACGCGAGAGCGCGGCGGAACCTCGGGTCGTGAGCCCGGCGCGAACCGTGACCGGGCTCGTGCTCGCCGCGGCGGCGATCGCTGGCGCAGGTGTGGCTGTGGTGGTCTCGAGCGCGACGTGGGTCGTGCTCGTCGTTGCCATCGTGCCGGCGCTCGTGTTGTGCGGCCCGGCGATCGTGACCGCCGCAGCGCGTGGGAGCGCTCAGGTGGCCCGCCGCGCCGCCGGGGTGTGTGGCTCGATCGCAGCGGGCAACCTGGCTGCCAGCCCCCGTCGATCGGCGTCGACGGCGCTCGCGCTCATGCTCGGCACCGCGATGGTGACGATGTTCGCGATCTTCGCGAGCTCGCTGACGAGCGCGGTCGGGACGGACGTTCGTGAGGGACTACAGGCGGACGTGGTGGTCACGTCGGCGACCGCCGATCTGCCGACGATCGACCCCACCCTGGCCGGCCGGATCGCAGCCCTGCCCGACGTCGACGCAGTCGCCGCGCTGTCGGTCGCCGAAGGGATCGTGGCGGGCAAAGCCGAGGCGATCGGCGGCATCGACCCGACGGCAATGTCCACCACGTTCGACCTCGACCCGATCGCCGGCGACCTCGCCGACCTGGGCGAGGGGGGCGTGGCGGTGGTCGGCGACGACCCGACGCTGCTCGGCGGCACCCTCGCGATCGAGTTCGAACGCTCGACACTCGAAGCGCCGATCGTCGCCGTGGTCGGGCGGAGCACCGGCGGTTTCGAAGCCCCGCTGTACTTCCTCGACCGTGCGGCACTCGATGCCTTGGCCGGTCGTCTGCTCGACGCCCTGTTGTTCGTCGACCTCGCCGACGGCGTCGGCGCGGACGCCGCGGAAGACGTGCGGGCACTGGTCCGAGCCACGCCCGGGTCGTTCTTCGAGACTCGGGCGGAACACGTCGCCAACAGCGGGAGCGAGATCGCGGCGTTCCGGAACTTCATCGACGGGATGCTTCTCCTCGCGAGCTTCATCGCGCTCCTCGGAGTCGCCAACACCACGGCGCTCGCGATCAAGGAACGCTCTGGAGAGCTCGGCCTGCTGCGAGCGGTCGGCACGACTCGCCGAGAGCTGCGTCGAATCGTGCGGCTCGAGGTGGCACTTCTGTCGTTCGTGGCCGCATCGATCGGCATCGCCGTCGCAGTCGGGTTCGGCTGGGCGCTGATCACCGTCACCGGTGGCGCGGAGATACCATCCGTCGTCGTACCGTGGTCTCGTCTCGCGGTGACGCTCGTCGTGGCGGTCGCAGCCGGCGTCGTCGCTGCAGCGTGGCCCGCGTTCCGGGTCTCCCGGGTGCCCGTGCTCGAGCTGGCGGCCCGGGACCGCTGAGGCACAGGTCCTGCGCCTGGACCTGGCGGTCGTCACGTGCCCCCGGGCCGGCGACTTCGCGTCACAGGATGCCGATCTGGACAGGGGCTCGGTGTGCTACGCCAGCAGCGTCTCCCGCATCCGCGCGCCCAGGTTGATGCCGCCGACTACTTGAGGGCCGGTTGGATCGTGGACGGCGAGGGTGTTGTTGCGGCGCATCGTCTCGCGGACCGGAGGCGGCAGCCGGGGCGGGTCGTCGATGGCCGCGAGAACCTGGCCGGCGGTCGAGATCAGTCGGTCGGCCAGAGCCGCGGCATCGGTGTCCACCCGTACCTGGCCGTACTCGCAACCGATGACGGTGAGGTCGAGCACCTCGAACACGCGGGTCAGGAGCGGGTTCGGGTCGGTCACCCGGCCGAGCCGGCGCGCGTGGGCACCGACCACCGCGACGGCGGCGGTCACCTGCACGTACGGGTGGAGGCCGCTCGGCAGCGCGAACAGTGGCCATCGCAGCGCCGGACCGGCCTCCTTCCACAGCGGCCGGTAGTTCCGGCGGTGCACCAGGAGTCGCCGCCCTGTGCGTCGGTGCACGTCGTGGGCTTGGGCCTGCAGGTCCGCGTGGGCCTCGTCGGCGGCCTCGCACACCACTCGGGCCGCCACCATCAGGCCGTCGTCGTCATCGAGCATCCGGGTGATCGCGTCGACCTGCTCCGGAAACCGGACCGGCGAGCCGGACCCGTACCGGTGCCGGACATCCCGCAGCAGCTCCTGCTGCCGCCCTGGATCGAGCTGGACCCGCTTGCCACCCAGCAACCGCCGGAGCCAACGCATCTTGCCTCGTTTCAGCCGCCGCAGACCGCAGCAATGCTAGTGCGTCGGACGTCCCTCGTACTGCGTGGGGTATTGAGCTTTACTCCCGACGAGCGATGCACCAGCCCCAACTTCCTGGAGAGTGGGCGCTACCGGGGCGAGCTGCGGCGATCCCCGGTAGGCATCCGGGAAGCGGCGATGGCGGACCGCGGGTCGGTCAGGGGTCCGCGACGGGAGACAGGCTCTTCGTCGCGATCCATAGGTGAACAGCCGCGGGGGTGGGCTCGGGGGGGGACCACCGCCGGGCCGGGGGGGGGCTCGACGTTGGGGGCG
>NZ_JBAGKI010000008.1:0-138423 GCF_036689795.1 Micromonospora palythoicola
GCGGTCGGGGTTTCACCGGGGGGGTGGGGGGCCGGGGGGCCCCCGGGCTGGGGGGGTCGGCGGGGGCCGCCGCCCCGGGCGCCCCCGCCCGTCCGGTCAGCGCCGACCCCGGTAGCCGCCGAGGGTGGCGATGCCGATGATCCAGCCGACGAAGAGGCCGTACTCCGCGCCGTCCCCCGCCGCCTGGAAGGCGCCCAGCAGCGACGGGTTGGTCCGGATCAGGGTGGTGAGCAGGGCCGCGAAGGCACCGGCGAAGACGAACGCCGCCCAGCCGGCGAAGAACTGACTGATGGTGCCGCGGGCCCGGGCCAGCTGGGAGCCCGGCAGCAGGTAGAGGAACAGGAAGGTGAGGACGACCACGAGGATCGCCCGCAGGTCGTCGGCGAAGATCTCCTGGATCGAGTCGTCGGAGTCGAATCGCCAGGCCGGCCAGGCGAGCAGTCTCAGAAACCACCCGCCGGCACTGTCGGCATCGGTGTTGTCCCTGGCCCAGTCGACGTACCAGGGACTACCGAAGACGAGGACCAGAATGAGCGCGGCGAGCGTACCAGCGCCCGGTGCGGACTTGTATCGATTGGTGAGAGCCATGGCCCCGCTATTTCCCAGCGGATCGACGCAGGCAAACGCGAGGCGTCATTTATGGTGGTACGCGCGTTTGGCCCGCTAGTGCTTCATCAGGTAGTCGATGAACGCGGCGCGCAGCAGCGGCGCGGACTCCTCGTAGCCGTGCCCGGTCATCTCGCGCCAGAGGGCCACCGCCTCGTCGACCGTCGGCCCCACCGAGTTCGGCGCACCGTCCAGCGCGGCCGCCTCGTCCGCGTTCGGCAGGTGCCGCAGCACCGACCAGAAGAACCCTACGTCCCGGCGCTCCCGGGCGAGGGTGAACGCCCGTTCCCGCAGTTCCTCGGTGGAGAGGACGTCCAACTCCTCGAACGACCGGCCGCCGGAGATCGATGATGTGTCGGTCATGTGCCGAGCCTAACCGTCGAGATCACTCTCGGCGCGCCGACAAGCTGCCGACCGGTCACCGGTCGTCGGCCTCCCAGGTACGCGAGCCGGTTTCCCAGCGCCGGGCTCCCCACGGGTCGGTGCTGCCGACGGGGGGTTGGGCCGGCAGCACGGGCGGCCAGTCACCGACCGGCTGCGGCTGCGTCACGCTCCACCCGCCCTCGGCGGCCGGCTCCGGCGGCGGCGGAGGCAGTGCCCCGAGCACCGGCGCCGGACGTCCGTACGTCTCCACCAGGCGGGTGACGACGAGCCCGCCGGCCAGCGCGGCGCCGCCGACCGCCCACCGGCTGACCGTCCAGCCACGGGCCTGCGCGTACGCCAGGAACAGCCCGATCGCACCGACCGTCACCAGCGTGCCGAAGACCCCGCCACGCAGCCCGAACGCACTGGTGCCGGCGAGCAGCGTCGCGCCCACCGCCAGCACCGTCCAGTCCAACCCCGCCGCCGGCGTCACCGCCCCCTCCGTCGAGGCGATCAGTACGCCGGCGAGAGTCGCGAGCACGGTGGAGCAGACGTACCCGGTGGTGGCCACCACAGCGGCGGCCGTACCCCGCCGACGGGCCGGGTCGACGACCGGACGGAACCGACCAACCAGCCGGCGGATCGGGCTCACCGCTCCGAGGAGCCCACCGAACACCGCGATCGCGGCGAAGCCGACGAAGAGTTGTCCCGCGGTGCCCCGCGGGTCGTAATCGCCCTGCACCAGCACCGGCGCGGAGCGCTGCTCGATGTAGACGATGACGCCGGCGGCACCACCGAGGCTCGCCGCCCAACCGGGCACGTGCAGCAGCACGACCACCAGGCCGAGCACCAGCCCGCCGATCGCCGCCACCGCGCTGGCCGTGCCGACGGCGCCGAGCACCCCGCGGTCGCTCTGTTCGGCGAAGTGCAGGCCGGCCGCGACCGCCACCGGTCCGACAGCGAGGTTGACCGCGGCGGTACGCAGGGTCAGCCCGACGGCCAGGGCCAGCAGACCCAGACCGATCACGTCGATGATCAGATCCCGCAACCCGCTGCCGCGCAGCACCGCCGAATCCTCACGCCACACCAGGTAGACAAGTGCGCCGAAGCCGAGCAGCAGGAACGTCTCCCAGACGATGTAGACGCCGAAACGGTCCCGAGCCGGCTCGGCGTCGGGATCGTCGAGGACGGCCCCCGCCCCGGTCGCGGGACCGGCCGAGGCGGGCTCCGGCGGTCCGTCACGGCCCGGTTCGTCGTACCCCATGATTCCTGCCTTCCAGCGGCCGCCCGGACTCCACCGACGCACGGGCGGACCGGCGGCGGGCGTTGCCTTTCGGTCGGAGGCACCGTACCCGCGCGTCCGAGCCGGGCGGAACCCCCTGCTGGGGCGGGGCCGGCGGCGCGGGTCGTGTCCGCCCCGAGAGGGTGCCCGGGCCGGGTGGCGGCTCACCCGGGCGGGCCCCGGGCGGTCGCACTAGCGACGACCCGGGTGGCTCTCCCAGTCGTCCGGCTCATGCTCGTCGTCGGGCCGCTCCGGGACACGACACGCCCGCTCCAACCAGAGTGCGGCGGCCACCAGGGCGGCCGAGGCCAGCAGGCCGGCGATGGCCGCCGGGCGGTCGTCGCTGGCGGCCCGCGTCGGCTGCACGAACAACCAACCGGTCAGGCCCGCGTACCCGCCGGTGAAGATGGCACCGACCAGCGCGGATGCCTTGGCCAGCACGACGAACCGAGCCACCATCAACGGGTTGACCGGATCCCGGCCCGGTCGACGGTCGATCCGACCTCTGGTGTTGATCGCGGCGTACGCCTCCAGCACGGCCAGTCCGGCCAGTGTCACCACCGGCAACCAGGGCAGCGGCGGCAGCCGCTCGTAGTAGACGCCGCTGATCAGCAGCCAGGCCACCGCGGCGGCGGCGAGGGCGGTCACCACCAGGGTCGAGATGCGGGTGGGACCCATCCGCGACCCGTCGGGTGGCGGGGACACGCTCATGCCGGTACCCCGCCGCACGCCGCCCCGCCATGAGACCCGGTCGCGCTGAGCCTGATGGTCCGCTCACTGCGCTCGCTCATGCCGTCGACTCTAACGTCAGATCGGGCCGGGGGCTCACTTCCGGCACCTCGACGGCGACCGGCCCGGTGGTGAGCAGGTCGGTGAGCCAGCCGTGCCCGGGCAGTTGGCCGTAGGGCTGGATGTCGATCCACGGCCGCAGCACGAAGGCGCGCAGATGTGCCCGGGGATGCGGCAGGGTCAACTCGGGATCGCTGCTGACCACCGGGCGGTCGTCGTCGGTCCACACCGCGACGACGTCGACGTCGAGCGTGCGGGGACCGAAGCGCCGTGCCGGGTCCCGGACCCGACCGGCGGCGTCCTCCGCCGCCCGGGCCCGCGCCAACCAGTCGTAGGGACCGGCGTTCGGGTCCGCGGCCAGCAGCACGGCATTCAGGTACGTCGGCTGCTCGGTGTCGCCCCACGGCGGGGTCTCGTAGACCCCGGAGACCAGCAGGACGCTGTCACCGAGGACGGTCAGGGCGGTGCGCAGGTGGGCGAGTCGGTCACCGAGGTTGCTGCCCAGGGAGAGCACGGCGCGGGTCATCGGGTACGCGCCCGGCGCATCGTCACGGCCACGTCGGTGAAGGCGTGCGGCACCGGTGCCTCGGGCTTGTGCACCGTGACCGTCACGCCGGACACCCGCGGGTCCGCCAGGCAGACCTCGATCAGTCGGTCGGCGAGGGTCTCGATCAGGTTGACCGGCTCGCCGGTGACCACCTCGACCAGCCGCTCGGCCAACTCGCCGTAGTGCACCGTGTCCCGCACCTCGTCGGACCGGGCGGCCGGTCCCAGATCGAGTTCGAGCACCGCGTCCACCACGAACTCCTGACCGTTCGCGCGTTCGAAGTCGTACACCCCGTGGCGGCCACGCGCCCGCAGGCCGGTCAGCTCGATCCGGTCGGTCATCGCCGACCCCGCCCGTCGACCGCGGACCACTCGGCGGCGTCCGACGGCACGACCTGACCGGCCGTCGACCCGGCGGGTGCGGCCTCGGTCGCCGACGGAACGGTCAACCGGGGACGGCCGGTGGCCCGCCACACGGCGAGCGCGTCGACGGTGGCCCGCACGTCGTGCACGCGTACCCCCCAGGCGCCGGCGGCCACCGCGAGCAGGCTGGTGGCGACGGTGGCCGCCGTCCGGCCGTCGGTCGTCCGGGGCACGCCGTCGGGGCCAGCCAGCAGTTGACCCAGGTACGACTTGCGGCTCGCGCCGAACAGCAGCGGGTAGCCGAGGGCGATCAGTTCGGGCAGCCGGGCGCTGAGCTGCCAGTTGTGGGCGGCGTTCTTGGCGAAGCCGAGGCCCGGATCGATGATGATCTGATTCGGTTCGATCCCGGCGGCGAGGGCCGCGTCCACGCGCTGGCCGAGTTCGGCACGGACGTCGGCGACCACGTCACCGTAGCTGGCCAGCTCGCTCATCCGGCGGGAGTGGCCGCGCCAGTGCATCAGCACCCAGGGACAGCCGGCGTCCCGGACCACCCGGGCCATGTCGGGATCCGCGAGCCCACCGGAGACATCGTTGACCACGGCCGCGCCGGCCTGTAGCGCCACGACGGCGACCCGGGCCCGGGTGGTGTCGATGCTGACCGGGACGCCCGCCGCGGCCAGTTCGCGGATGACCGGCACCACGCGGGCGGCCTCGGTCTCCGCGTCCACCCGGTCGGCACCCGGCCGGGTCGACTCTCCACCGACATCCACCAACTCCGCGCCGTCGGCACGGAGCCGGACGCCGTGTGCGACGGCGGCGTCGACGTCGGCGTAGCGTCCGCCGTCGGAGAACGAGTCGGGCGTGACGTTCAGGACGCCCATCACCACCGGGGCCGGAGCCCGTACCAGATCGGTCACGAGTAGGACGGTACCGGCCCGGCCGCCCCGCACGGACGCCCCCGGTCGAGCATCCTGACATGCCAATTGGAACAGGTGTACGATCGGTCGTCCGGGTCGGTTCGGGCAGCATCTTCGCGGCTTGTCGCAAAGAGGGGCGGCCCGTACGCTGTGGAATTGTCCAGCATCGAGATGGCGACGGTTGGAGGGAGGGCCGAAGCGGGACAACCCACCCAAAAATCGCCACCCTTCGTGGCGATTGTCGTACGCAGAGTCCCGAGCACTGCGCACAGTGAGCACCGATCCCGCAAGGCTTGCCTACTGCACCACCGCGGCGCCGCCGGCCGCGACTTGGGGAGGTTTCAGTGATCGCCATCGAGCTGATGGAAACGGCGTCCACAAGCGCCCTCCACCTGCTCTCCACCCTGGTGTCGTCGATTCCGCTCGCCGCGGAGGAACCGAAGGGGATCGACACCGAGGGCGTCGTCACCTTCTTCGCCAGCAAGATCGCACCGATCCTGCTCGCCGTGCTGGGCGTCATCTTCATCGGCCGCGCCAGCCGGGGCGAGATCTCGAAGGTGCTGACCAGCTCGGCCATCGCGATCGTCGGGTTGGCCTTCATCGCCGGAGCCGCCACCCTCTTCTTCATCGGCGACTTCCTGATCAACCTGATCTTCGAATAGACGCGGGCACGAGATGCGGCTGCGCACCGACGACGACATCTACCGGGCTCGCCTGGTCTATCTCGGGCCGCCCGGCTACACCCTTCCGGTCCACCTGCCGTACGCCCAGTACGGGCTGTTCATGCTGCTCGTCCCCCTCTACATGTTCATCCACTGGCTGTTCACGCTGCGGGTCGAACTCTTCCCCGCCTGGGAGATCGCCCTCGCGATCGTGACCACCTCGTTCGTCTTCCGGTACGTCGACCCGGACCGTCCGGCGCGCATGGTGATCCGTACCGCGCTGACCGACTGGCGACGGACCCGGGAGCCGGCCGCCGAGCAGCGCGATCCGCGCCTGGTCGGCAGCAGGATCAGGATCCGGGAGGAACTGGCATGACCGGCTGCACGCCGTACGGGCCGAACGAGGACACGGGCAGGGCGATCGCATGAGCCGCTCCGCCACGCCGGGATCCCCGGCCGGACGTCCGGCCGCACCACACGGTAACCGTGCGCGTTCGTTCGACTACCCGGAAGCCGACGGGCTGGACGAGACCACGGTGGATCCGGCACTCGCCACCACCCCGGCGCACGGCAGCGTCGGGGTGTTCCAGGCACCCCGCCCGCCGCAGCGCCGAGCGGCTCCGGCCGACCCGACCCCGGCCAGCCGGGACGGCGCGGACATCGACTCGCCGTTCCTCGACCTCTTCGGTGGCGCGTACCCCCGGCCCGGTGCCGCCCAGCGGGGCAACGGGCACCCCGCACGAGCCCTGCCGCAGCAGCCGCATCCCGCACCGCCGCCCGCCGTCGGGCCCGCACCGGCAGCCCGTCGGGCGGCTCCGCCACCGGCGCCGCCGGCGCCACCGCGAGCGCCCGACCCGACGCCGGTCACGCCGCCCGGCCGCCTGGTCGAGGCCCCGGTGCCGGCCACGAACCCGCCGCCGGCTTCGTCCCGGGTGGCGCCCTCCCCGGTGGATCGGTTGCCGACCGCCCGGCCGCCCGCCGACGATCGGCCCACCGGGGACGACCGCCCGCTCCGGGAGGACCGCCGCGCCCGCGACAACGACCCGGCACCGACCGACGAGCCCGGGAAGACGCCACGTCGGTCAGCGCCGCCGGCCAACCGTCCGGCCCCCCGGCAACGGTCCGTAGACCACCGCGACCGGCCGGTCAAGCCGGTCCGTGTCCGACCACCGAAGATCAAGTTCGGCGATCGTGATCCGGCCGTCGAGTTGGCCATCACCGAGATCGCCGGGCACCTGACCTTCACCCCCAACACGGTCACCGCCTGGTACTGGCTGCCCGAGGTGCGCTGGGCCTTCCGGCCGGACGCGGAACGCGAGGCGCTGCTCTCGGCGATCTCCGAGCAGTACGCCGGCCTGGCCGGCTTCCGACTGCACCTGCGCCGCACCACCCGGCCCTTCCCGGCCGACGAATGGGCCCGCACCATCGACGCCAACACCGCCGCGCCGCTGCCCGACGTCCCCGGCACCCCCGGCTGGGCCGAGCATCTGGTCGCCGCGCAACGCCACCTGCTGTCGGTGAATCACGCCGAGGGCCAGACCTACCTCGGCGTCACCTTCGCCCGCCGTTCCCTCGGTGACTCGCTCACCGAACGGCTGCTACGCACCTTCGGCCGCGGTGTCGCCGAGGGCGAGCGGCGCAAGCTCGGCCGCACCGTCGAACAGTTCGACGAGGTGCTCGGCGCCTTCGGCATGCGGGGGCGGCGGGTCACCGCACACGAGCTGGAATGGCTGCTCTACCGGTCGGTGGCGCTCTGCATGGCACCCCCGGGCACGCTCTCACCCATCACCGACGGTCGTTGGGAACGCGGCGACCTGCTCGCCCTCACCGAACAGGTCGAGCGCTACCGCACACCGTACGGCTCCACCGTCAAGCTGGTCCACCGGATGACCGGCGAGGAACGACACGTGGCGGTGCTCGCCGTCGGTCGGATGGAGCCGCTGGAGATCCCCGAGCGGCACGAACCCTGGTTGCACTTCCACGAGCGGCTGCCCTGGCCGATGGAACTCTCCACCCGGGTCGACATCCTCGGCTCCGGCGACTCCTTCCGCAACCTCGAACACCGACTCCGGATGATCCGGTCACAGCAGTTGGACTACGCCGAACACGGCATCGACGCGCCGCCCGAACTGGAGCGACTCGCCAAGCGCGCGCTGGTCATCGGGGACGAGATGACCACGGGGCTGCCGGTCGACTCGGCCCGCGCCCATGGCTGGCACCGCATCGCGGTCGGCGGTCGGACCCGGGAGGAGTGCCTGGAACGGGCCCGCCGGCTCATCCAGCTCTACTCGCGCGAGCTGCGTGTCTCCCTGCAGCACCCGAAGAACCAGGACTGGCTGGCCCGCGAGTTCATTCCGGGTGAGCCGATCGCCAACACCGGTTACGTACGCAGGATGCCCGTCAACCTGCTCGCGGCGGCGCTGCCGCAGGCCGCCTCCACGGTGGGTGACCGACGTGGTGACCTGATCGGCCGTACCGCCGGGACCTGCCGCCGTCCGGTCTTCCTCGACCTGCACTTTCCCATGGAGGTGCGGGAGCGCTCCGGCCTGGCGGTCTTCGTGGCCGAACCGGGCGGCGGCAAGTCCACGCTGCTCGGCGCGTTGGGCTACCTGGCCGCCCGCCGTGGCGTACAGGTGACCCTGCTCGACCCCTCCGGCCCGCTGGCCCGGCTCTGCGCGATGCCGGAGCTCCGGCCGTACTCGCGGGTGCTGAACCTGACCGGCTCCGAGCACGGCACGCTGGCACCGTACTCACTGATCCCGACCCCGCTGCGCAGCGAGTTCGCCGCCGGAGCCGCCGGCGACCGGGAGTTCGAGATCGCCGTCTCCAACGCCCGGGCCGAGCGGCGGATGCTGGTACAGGACATCTGCATGATGCTGGTGCCACCGCAGGTGGCCCGGGAGGCCTCCACCGCCACGCTGTTCCGGCACGCCGTGCGCCAGGTGCCCGCCGAGGAGACCTCCACACTGGACGACGTGGTCACCTGCCTCGGCCGGCTCGACGACGACGCCGGCCGGGAACTGGCCAACCTGCTGCTGGACACCGCCGAGATGCCACTGGCGATGCTCTTCTTCGGTCGCCCGCCGGAGGGCCTGCTCGGCCCGGACGCCGCACTCACCGTGATCACAATGGCCGGCCTGCGGCTGCCCGACCTCAAGATCGAACGCGAGTACTGGTCGGCCGAGGAGGCACTCGCCCTGCCGATGCTGCACACCGCGCACCGGCTGGCGGTCCGCCGCTGCTACGGCGGCTCGATGGCCTCCCGGAAGCTGGTCGGCCTGGACGAGGCGCACTTCATGGAGGGGTGGCGCTCCGGCCGGTCATTCCTCGTCCGACTCGCCCGCGACTCCCGCAAGTGGAACCTGGCCGCGCTCGTCGCCTCGCAGAACCCCCGGGACATCCTCGGTCTCGACGTACAGAACCTCGTCTCCACCGTGTTCGTCGGTCGGATCGCCGAAGACGCCGAGATCGCCTCCGAGGCGCTGCGACTGCTACGCGTACCGGTGGACGACGGCTACGAGGCCACCCTCGCCTCGCTCTCCACCGCCGACGCGACCTCGGCCAACCGGCTCGGCTTCCGGGAGTTCGTGATGCGCGACGTCGACGGCCGGGTCCAGAAGGTCCGGGTCGACGTCTCCTACGTGGATGGACTGCTGGACCACCTCGACACCACCCCCGCCGCCATCGCCGCCGCCGCAGGGGTGCTGCCGACCGTGCTGCCTGACATGGAGGCGTGACAATGGCGAGGGCCCGGGCACGGATCACGGCGCTCCTCCTGGCGCTCGGCGTCCTCGCCGCAGCCACGATCAGTTGGCCCGGGCTCACGGCCACACCGGCGTACGCGGCTCCGGCCGCGTACCAGGCCGCGGCGGCCGAACTCTGCACGACCGAGGAGTGGCAGGTCGACTTCCGTGCCTGCGTCACCAAGCTGCAGCAGGTGGCGGAGTCGGAAGCGACGTGTCGCAATCCCCCGACGCCGACCGCGCCGGATTCTGGCATCGCCGGGTGGTTCGCCTCCCGTCCCGAGGCCTCCAAGCTTCCCGGCCCGAAGGGCTACTACAGCGACTACGGCTACGCCGGCTACAGCTACAGCACCTACGACATCGATTCCGGCTGCGCGACCACCCTGCTGCACCCGGACTACAAGTTCACCAACACCATCGCCAACGGCGAGTTCATGATGGCGACGGCGATCATCGGCGCCTCGAACGCACTGCGCGAACGGGCCTGGGATCCGGGCACCATGTGGGGCTGGGCGGATCCCCTGGTGGACCAGGCCACCAAGGCCATCTACCAGAAGGTGTTCAGCGTCTTCGGCATCGTCACGCTCTGCGTGGTCGGGCTCTACCTGCTCTGGCGCTCACGCCAGTCCGACATGAGCAACGCGATGACCACGGCGGGCTGGGCGTTGGTGGTGATGGTGGCGGTCACCGCGCTGGCCGCCTGGCCGGTCAAGTCGGCGAACCTCGCCGACGGCGCCCTGGTCTCCACGCTCGGCGTCGTGCACGACGCGGTGGGCCCGGCCGCCAAGGACGTGCCGCCGGACCGGTGTGCGATGCCCAACCCGGACGCCTGTACGGACAAGCGGCCACCGGCGGTCCGGGCCAGCGACACGGCCGCCGAGGCGATGCTCTACCGGAACTGGCTGCGCGGGGTGCTCGGCTCGGCCGACAGCGAGACCGCCAAGAAGTACGGCGCGGCGCTCTACGACGCGAAGTCGCTGTCCTGGGGGGAGGCGGAGAAGATCCGGACCAGCCCAGAACTTCGCGAGGCCACCATCTCTGCCAAGAAGCAGCAGTGGATGACGGTCGCCGCGCAGATCGAGCGGGAGGATCCGGAGGCCTACGAGTACCTGAAGGGCGTCCGGGACATGGACCGGGTCGGTGCCGGATTCATCGCGGTGCTCGCCGCCCTGCTCTTCGCGATGTTCGACCTGACCGCGTCACTGCTGGTGCTGCTCGGATTTCTGATCTTCCGGTGGGCGGTGATTGCGGCGCCGATCCTCGGCACCATCGGTCTGCTCCGACCGGCCAGCGCCGGCTTGCGACGGCTGGGCAACGCGGTGGTGGCGGCGCTGTTCAACATCGCGATCTTCGGCACCGGTGCCGCCATCTACCTCTTCGCGGTCGACCTGATCATGAGCACGGCCACCCTCCCCGGCTGGCTCCAGGTGGTGCTGGTCTGGCTCTGCGGGGTGGTCGGCTGGCTGCTGCTGCGCCCCTACCGCCGGATCACCCAGCTCGGCGGGAAGGACAACAGCGAGGCGGTCAGCTCGGCGGGCTCCTGGCACCGCCGGTTCTTCCGGGACATGCGTACCGCGGCCCGGCTCGACGTCGCCGAGCCGGGCGGCACCGCCGAGCCAAGCGTGGGACGGCGTCGGGCGGTCGCGCCGGAGCAGCCGAAGGTGCGTCCGGAGGCTCGACCGGATCCGATGCCGGTGGGGACACCGGCGGCCGCTAAGCGGCCGGACGATCGGCGAACGGACGGCGCCGACAGCTCCGCCCAGGAACAGCGCGCCAAGGCCGCCCCGGTGGCCCCCAGGCCGCGTCGTCGCCAGCCGGCGTCCTGGACCGAGCCGGACGTGCCGGACGAGAACCCCTCCTACGCCATCTACCGTCCCAGGTCGGCCGAACGGACGCCCGAGAAGCCGGCGCCACGGGTCCGCTCCGAGGCCCGGTGACCATCGTGCGTCGGGCGATCGAGTTCCTCTTCCGACGGTTGCTACGGTCTCGACTGGGTGCCGCACTCGGCATCGCCGTACTGGTGCTCGGCGTGGTGGGGACGGCCAGGTTGGTGGCCGGCCCGACCGATCCGGCGGCCGGGCTGAGCAATCGCCCGGCCGACCCGATCACCACCGTGCACCCGACCACCGGGGACGACGGTGCGATCTCCACGACCGCGACGCCGTCCCCGGTCACCCGGCCCGGCCAGCCGGCCCCGGAAGTGGTGGCCGCCCGCTTCGCCGCCGCCTGGCTCGGCCGCCCGGGTCAGACCGCCGAGGACTGGCATGGCGCGCTGCGTCCGCTCTCGACCGCCGATCTGACCGACAAGCTCGTCGGGGCCGACCCGGCCAGCGTGCCCGCCGAAGCGGTCACGGGTGACGTCACCCTGCGCCCACGCGGCGAGACCTTCGTGGAGGCGACGATCCCGCTTGACGACGGGCAACTCCGGCTCGAACTGCTGGCCCCCGACGGACGCTGGTTGGTGGACGCGGTGGACTGGAGCCGGGGATGAGTGAGCACGGTCCTCGCCGGCCGGTCCGGACCGGCGCTCTGGCCGCCGCGCTCACCGCGGCGCTGGTGCTGCTCTGCTGCACCGGAGGCGCCGGTGCCTTCTTCCTCACCGAGCTGGGTGGCGACGCCGCCGAGCAGCTAAGCCCGGCCAGCATGGAGTGCACCGGCGACTTCGAGGTGGACGTCACCGGCAAGATGCCGCGCTTCGCCGAGTACGGGGAACGCCAGCTGCGGAACGCGGCCGTGATCATCAAGGTCGGCCAGGAGATGCGGGTACCACCGCGGGGCTGGGTGATCGCCGTGGCGACCGCCATGCAGGAGTCGCGGCTGCTCAACCTGGCCAACAGCACGGTCGGCGAGTCGCGGGACATTCCGAACGAGGGTATCGGGGCCGACCACGACTCCCTCGGTCTCTTCCAGCAACGGGCCTCGTGGGGCACGGTGGCCCAGCGGATGGATCCCGAGTACGCGTCCCGCAAGTTCTACGAGAAGCTGCTCGACCTACCCGACTGGGAGAAACTGTCACTTACCGTGGCCGCCCAGCGGGTCCAGATCAGCGCCTTCCCGGACGCGTACGCCAAACACGAGGAACTGGCCGCTCGGATCGTGGACGCGCTGGCCGGTGGCGCGGCACGAACCGCGCTGATCGCCGGACAGGAGGTGTGCGACGCCGCGGCGGGCGGTGAGATCGCCGCCTCCGGCTGGACCGCCCCGATTCCGGGCGGAGTCGGCTCCGGATTCCGGACCGCCAGTCGGCCCGGACACAACGGTGTGGACATCGCCGCGCCGAAGGGGACCGATATCAGGGTCGCGGCGACCGGCCGGGTACTGGTGTCCCGCTGTGATCCCGACCGGAGAGGGCGGCTCAGCTGCGACGAGGACGGCTGGCCCGGCAAGGGGGGCTGCGGTTGGTTCGTCGACGTGCTGCACGCCCAGGGCATCATCACCCGCTACTGTCATCTGGTGGATCGTCCCCTGGTCGCCGTCGGCGACACGGTGCAGGCTGGTGAGGTGATCGGCGATGTCGGCAGCAGCGGCAACTCCTCCGGACCTCACCTGCACTTCGAGGTGCACGTCGACGGCGATCGCAGCAGCCGGGGCGCCATCGACCCGGTCCCGTTCATGCGGTCCAAGGGCGCGCCGTTGAAGGGCGCCGGGTGAACCACGGGCCGTCATGACCGAACCACTTCCGGACCCGTTCGCCGATCAGCCCGACTGGGCTCCCCAGCCGCCCCGTCCGATCGAGATCGTTCCCGCTGCGGGAAGCGTCGAACTACGCGGACGGCGCGTGCTCGTCGGACTGCCCGGTCTGGGCTGGCGGGCCGACCTGCGGGCCGACGAACGGGTCGTGCAGAACAGCCGCACCTACGTCCCGGTCATCCCGGAACACGAGTGGTACCGCGCCGAGTCCGACCAGGTCGAGGTCTTCGCTCCGCTGGTGCCCGTCGAACGGGTCTGGGTCGAGACGGTCGGCCCAGCGACCACGCCGACGACGGATGGCGGCCTGCGGCTCGTCTCGTTGGACGCACCGGCCCACCCAGCGCCGACGCCGGTCTTCGAGGCGGACTCGGTCACCGGGCGACGGGTCGTGCACATGGTCGGCGCCGTCGAGCACCGTGACCTACGCGCCGTCACCGAGACCTACTCGGGTGCCGAGGGTGACATCTGTGTGCGGGTGACTCCCGAGATGGAGTGGTACCGCTGGGCCTGGCGCGGCCAGGCACCGACCACCCTGGAGGTACCGGTCCACATGCTGTGGGTGGAGTGAGGTCAGCCAGCCGCAGCCGAGCAGACCCGCCAGTCTTCGTTCAGCCTCGTGGTGAACGTCCACGATTGCCGGTCGCTCTGTCGGATGCCGTCCACCTCTGCCGCGAAGGTCAGGTCGACGCGAACCTCGGCGTTGTCGTCAACCCGATTTACCTGGAACTGTTCCCAACTAACCCACATGGTCGTGCCGAACCGCTCCTCGCGGGCCGCTAGGTCGTCCCTAAGCCGTCGAAGCGTCTCGAACTCGGCCACACCCTCACAGCTGAAGAGCGATGCGCGCACGTCATTGCGCTCAACCAGATACGCACGCAGGTAGCTGTCCACGACGATTGTCGGAGCGCTGCGGTCGGGCGTGGTGGCTCGGTCGTAGACGAAATAGCCGACCACCCCGCCGGTCAGGCAGAGCGCCGCGACCACCCCCGCAACGACGGTCAGCACCGTACGCAGGCGGCGCCGGGGCTGGCGCGGCGCCGGCGTGACCGCAGGCGGTGCCAGCTCCTCCGGCGGGGTCCTCTGCGCCGGTACGCGGGAGACCTGGGAACCGGCGGAGGGCGGCACTGATTCCACCCCCTGAGGCTAGCCGCTGGCGGCCCAGGACCCAATGCCCAAGATTTGGCAGATCGTGACCGAACACTGCCGATGGGTGAGATCCATGACAACTACGACGCAGCACCGCCCCGCATCCCGGAGGTGAAGCCCTCGCTGGGATACCGTCACTTCTGCCCGGCGAGTGGGTGCCGACCTCGGGCGGAGGGGGTGGACACGGTGGGCGGTCCGAAGGCACGGACGCTCCGCGCCGCCGCGCTGCACCGCCGGGCCGCTGCGACGGTCGCGGCGGCGACGACGATCCTCGACGAGACCCGCCCCGTTCCGGCTGACCAGCGCCGCCAGTACGCGTTGGCCGAACGGCTGCGGGACGCGGCCAGCATCCTCGCCCCGGCTTGGGCCGGGTCCGCGTTGGACGCGGTCGCTCCGGCCCACCCCGCCGGGGAGGGGCCACCACCGTTCGTCCGGGTGGGTACCGCCGCTCCGCTGGACGACGCACGTTTCCCGGCGCTGGTGCCGATGTTCGGCAGCGGACACCTCGCGATGGACGCCGACGCGCACGACCCACGGGTCGCCGGGCTGCTGCGGGCCGTACTGTTGCGCCTGCTGGCGGCGACACCGGCGGGGGCATTGCTGGTACGGGCGGTGGACGCGACGGGTGTCGCGCTGGCACCGTTCGAGGCGCTCGGCGACGCCGGGGTGCTGGCCCCGCCGGCCACCGACGCCGACGGGCTACGAGCCGTGCTGGCGGAGGCGGAGCGGTGGGTGGCGCCGGACGCCTCCGGTCCTCGCCGGCACGACCGTTCGTTGCTGTTGGTGCTGGCCGCGCTGCCCGAAGCGCACCTGCCGGATGACCTGGCGCGGATCGAGGCACTCGCCGAGCAGGGACCGGCAGCCGGATTGCACCTGGTGGTGGCGGGGTGGCCGGCGGCCGGCCGACCCGCGCTCCCCAGGGCTACGCCACTGGCGATGCGGACGGCCTACGCGCTGCTCGGTAATCCGCCGGGTGCGGCGTTCGCCGGCACCGACGGAGGTCTGAACTCACCGGTCTTCGTCGACCCGGATCCGCCGACCGAGTTGGTCGACACCGTGTGCCGGCGGATCGCCGCCCAGGTCGAGGCCGGCAGCCGGCTCGCCCTGTCGCACCTGCTGCCGCCAACGGACGAGCTGGGGCAGGCGGCCGGGACGGACGGGCTGACCAGCACCGTCGGCGACGCGGGTGGCCGACCGGTCTCGCTCGGCTTCACCGAACTGACCCCGCACTGGTTGGTGAGCGGCCGGTCACGGGGCTGCCGGTCCACCTTCCTGACCACGGCGCTGCTCGGGCTCGTCGCGCGGTACGGCCCGGAAGAGCTGTCGCTGTACCTGGTGGACCTGGGTGCCGGTGAGTCCTTCGCGGAATTCCTGCAGACCGAGCGGGACAGGTCCTGGGTGCCGCAGGTCCGGGCGGCCGCGATGGCCGCCGACCGGGAGTACGTGCTGGATCTGTTGGACCAGTTGACGGCGGAGGTGCAGCGGCGCGCCGAGGCGTCCGCCCGCGCGGGTGGGCAGCGCTTCGCCGAGTTGCGGAAACACCGCCCGCTTCCCCGGGTCGTCTGTGTGCTGGAGAACCTGCAGGTGCTTCTCAGCGAACGGGACCGGCTCTCCGCCGAGGTGTCCGCCCGGTTGGACGCACTGGCGAGGACCGGGCGGGCGTACGGTGTGCACCTGGTGCTGGCCGGCGAGGGTGACCTGGGCCTGGGCACCCGTTCCGACGGCGGGCAGCGGGACTCCCTGCCGGGCCAGTTCCCGGTGCGGGTGGCGCTGCCTGGCGGCGGGGCGGTGCTGGCACCCACGAACGACGCCGCGGCCGGTCTGCCGGTGGGCAGCGCGGTGGTCAACACCGCGGGCGGGCTCGGCGGCCCGCGGGGAGCGATCCGAGGTCATGAGCGGATGGTCCGGTTCCCCGACCCGGCAGACGAGCCGGAGGCGGTCACCGGGCTGCGCCACCGCCTCTGGTCGGCCCGTCCGCCGACCGCGACGCCCCCGGTCGTTTTCGCCGGGTACGCGCGTCCGCTGCTGACCAACGATCCCCGCTACCGGGCGGCCGTCGCGGGTCAGTCGACGGCGCCGGCCGCGTTGCTCGGGCGGGTGGTGGATGTCGCGCGTAGCACCGCAACGGTGTCGTTCGGACCGGCGGCGGGGCGCAACCTCGCGGTTCTCGGTCCACGACCTGCCGCGTGCCGCCTGCTGGCGACGGCCGCCCACACCACTGCGGCCCATCATCCGGCCGGTACGGCGCGGTTCGTGGTCGCCGTGGCGGACACCGAGGCGGCACAGCTGGCGGACACTCTGGTCGCGGAGTTGGCCGAGCGTCACCAGGTCGACCGGGTGGACCTTGCCGGGCTGGTCGCCGTGGCGGACGCCGGCGAGCCGGCGTACCTGGTCGTCTTCGGGCTGGACGTGGCACCGGCCGAGCAGCTGCCGCCGGCTCGCCTGCGGGCTCTGCTGCGCGACGGGCCACCCGCCGGGCAGCACCTGCTCGGCTGGTGGCGTACGGTGCCGTCGTTCGCGACGCTTGTCGAGCCGGACGAGACGGTGGACAAGCTGACCGCCGTGGCGGTGGCGGGTGTGCCGGGGGCGCAGCTCACTCCGGTCTTCGGTCGTCCGGTGGAGTGGCGACCCCGGCCCGACCGGGTGGTGCTCTGGGACGGGCCGGCGGAGCGCGGTGTGGTGCTGGTTCCGTACGAGGTGCCCGGCAGCGTGCAGGGGGGACCCGGATGACGCTCGATCACTCGCCGGCCACCGCCGCCGGGCCGGTTCGGCAGCGGGCTGCCGGCGCGCCGGGGGACCCGGTGCGGGCCGCGTGGGCCGACTACCTGGCCGCGGCCCGGCAGCTCGACGGGGTACGTCGGGGCGCGGCGACCGCCGCGGGTGAGCAGGCCCGCGCGGTCCAGGCCGCCCGGGAGGAGCTGTCCGGGGTACGCACCCGGCTGGTGTCGCAGGAGAGCCGGCTGCGTGAGCTGGAGGTGCCGCCGATCTCGCTGGCGCCGACCCCGCCGGAACTGGTCGAGGCGAGCCGGTCGATGAGCGGTGGTCCGGCGGCCGTGTTGACCGCCCTGCGGGACGCCCGCCGGTGGGCTGTCGGCGCGGACGACACGCTCACCGCCCGTGGCCTGTCCCGGGTGGCGCACTGGCCGGCCCGCGCGCGCAATCTGCTGGTGTACGGGCCGCTGGGGCTGTTCGTTCCGGTGCTGCTGGTGGTGGTGTACCTGTTGGCCGGTACCGGCGCGGTGACCGCGTTCGCGGTACTGGTGGCGCTGCCGGCACCGGCGGTCGCGTTCGGCCTGGGCTGGCTCGCGGTGGGCCGCTGTTTTCCGCCCGGTCCGGGAGAGCGGGTGGACCGCACGCCACGGTTCGGCGCGCTGGCCTGCCTGGTTCCGGCCGTGGTGGTCAACGCGGGGATCGTGCTGGGGATGCTGTCGTCCTGACCGCCGGGCGGTCAGCGAGGGATGATCAGAGCCATCGCCTCGGCCCGGGACTTGGCGTCGTGTTGCAGGGTGCCACGCACCGCGGACGTGATCGTCTTGGCACCGGACTTCTGGATGCCCCGCATCGCCATGCACATGTGTTCGCACTCGAGCACGACGATCACGCCGCGTGGCTCCAGCCGGGTCATCAGCAGGTCCGCGATCTGCGAGGTGAGCCGCTCCTGCACCTGGGGACGCCGGGCGAAGACCTCGACCAGCCGGGCCAGCTTGGACAGCCCGGTGATCCGGCCGTCGGGACCGGGGATGTAGCCGATGTGGGCACTGCCCCGGAAGGGCAGCAGATGATGCTCGCAGAGGCTCATCACGTCGATGTCCCGGACCAGCACCAGTTCCTCGTGGTTGGCCTCAAAGGTGGCGGTGAGCACCGTGGCCGGGTCGACGCGCAGGCCGGCGAAGAGTTCCGCGTACGCCCGGGCGACCCGGGCCGGGGTCTGCTGGAGGCCGTCGCGGTCCGGATCCTCCCCGACCGCGATGAGGATCTCGCGGACCGCCTTCTCGATCCGGCCGAGGTCCATGGTGTCCTCGACGGGACGACCGGTCAGGCGACCGTTGATCAACCGTGCGGCGATGTAGTCGAGGCCGTCGCTGTCGGGTTCGGTGGCGGAGGCGGCCAGTCCCCGCTGTCGGGAACTGGCCGCCGGGTCGTCGGTGCTCAGTGCGAACCGTCCGAGGAGTTGTTCGAGCTGACGCCACCGACCGTCGCCTCCGCGCCGTCGGCCTCGGCCTGCACCTTCAGCGCGTCCTTCTCGGCCGGGGTGAGCACGGGCGGCTCGGTGGAGGGCTGCCGCTTACCGAAGCCGTTGTACGGCGCCATCGGCGGGCGCTTGACCACCCGGGCGCAGATCCGAGCCATGTCGGCGGTGGAGAGGGTCTCCTTCTCCATCAGCTCGAGCACGATGTTGTCCAGGACGTCCCGGTACTCGACCAGGATCTCCCAGGCCTCGTCGTGGGCCAGCTCGATCAGGGCCCGCATCTCGCCGTCGATCTCGGCGGCGACGGCGTCGGAGTAGTCCCGCTCGTGGCCCATGTTGCGGCCGAGGAACGGCTCGTCACCGCTGGTGCCGTACTTGATCGCACCGAGCTTGGAACTCATCCCGTACTGCGTGATCATCGCGCGGGCCAGCTGGGTGGCCTTCTCGATGTCGTTGCCGGCACCGGTGGTGGGCTCGTGGAAGACGAGTTCCTCGGCGGCCCGTCCGCCCAGCGCGTACGCCAGGGTGTCGACCATTTCGGCGCGGGTCTGGGTGTACTTGTCCTCCGTGGGCAGCACCAGGGTGTGGCCCAGGGAGCGACCCCGGGACAGGATCGTCACCTTGTGCACCGGTGCGGCGTGCGGCAGTGCCCAGGCGACGAGTGCGTGCCCACCCTCGTGGTACGCGGTGATCTTCTTCTCCTGGTCGCTCATCACCCGGGTACGCCGCTGCGGACCGGCGATCACGCGGTCGATCGACTCCTCGAGCGAGTCGTTGGAGATGGCCCGCTGGTCCTTCCGGGCGGTCAGCAGGGCGGCCTCGTTGATCACGTTGGCGAGGTCGGCACCGCTGAAGCCCGGCGTCCGCTTGGCCACCGAGTCGAGGTCGACGTCGGGCGTGAACGGCTTGCCCTTGGCGTGCACCCGCAGGATGGCCTTGCGGCCCTCCATGTCGGGAGCGTCGACCGGGATCTGCCGGTCGAACCGGCCCGGCCGCAGCAGCGCCGGGTCGAGGATGTCCGGCCGGTTGGTGGCGGCGATCAGAATCACGCCACCCTTGACGTCGAAGCCGTCCATCTCGACCAGGAGCTGGTTCAGCGTCTGCTCGCGCTCGTCGTGGCCACCGCCCATGCCGGCGCCACGGTGCCGGCCGACCGCGTCGATCTCGTCGACGAAGACGATCGCGGGCGCGTTCGCCTTGGCCTGCTCGAACAGGTCACGGACCCGGCTGGCGCCGACACCGACGAACATTTCCACGAAGTCCGAGCCGGAGATCGAGTAGAACGGCACCCCGGCTTCGCCGGCCACCGCCCGGGCGAGCAGCGTCTTACCGGTGCCGGGCGGGCCGAAGAGCAGTACGCCCTTCGGGATCTTCGCACCGAGCGCCTGGTACTTCGCCGGGTTCTGCAGGAAGTCCTTGATCTCGTGCAGCTCCTCGACGGCCTCCTCGGAGCCCGCCACGTCGGCGAACGTCGTCTTCGGCGTGTCCTTGGTGATCATCTTCGCCTTGGACTTGCCGAAGTTGAGCACCCGGGAGCCGCCACCCTGCATCTGCGACATGAAGAACAGCAGCAGCAGTACGAGCAGCACGATGGGAAGCAGGTTGACCAGCAGGCTGACCCAGATGCTGTCGGACGACACCTCGGTGTCGGCCGGCCCGGTGACCCGGTTGTTGGCCTTGGCGTCGAGGACCTGGTTCCAGACCTCGTCGCCGACCTCGTAGGGGAACTGAGCCTCGATCAGCTTCGTGGTGGTGTCGCCGAACTCGGTCTCCTCGGCCAGCTCGAGCTGGATCGTCTGTTCCTTGTCCTGGAAGACGACCTTCTCGATGCCGCCCTTGTTGAGCTGGTCGAGCGCGACGGACGTGTCCACCCGGTGGTAGCTGGGCCCACCGGTGAACAACTGACTGAGCACGACGGCGCCGAGGATGACCAGGATGACCCAGAACACCGGTCGGCGGAAGAAACGCGTACGTTCCATGCTGTTGTCGAGCGCCGAGACGCCCGCATCCTCCTGATCGACGTCCTGACCGACTGTGGGTGTCGCCGCCTGGGCGGCTGCCGGAGCCGCCGTGCGGGCCGGCCTCGACCCCGGGGCGCGATTGCCGCGCCACGGTCATTCGACGGTACACCGTGCGAGAGCGATATGAGCTGGCGAGCCCAGCACTTACGCGTACGGCGAACCGGATGTCAGCCGGCGTGGCCCGGAGTCGGATCTCCGGGTCACCGTCGTCAACGGTAGTCCGATCAGCTGAAAGGCGGCTGTACGCCGGGCGGGAGGTTCCGACGTGCCAGGTGTCCAGCCCGGTCAGGAGCGGGCGTAGACCTCCGGCTTGAGCACCCCCACGTACGGCAGCTCCCGGTAACGCTCACCGAAGTCGAGGCCGTACCCGACGACGAACTCGGTCGGGATGTCGAAGCCCACGTACCTGACCGGCACCGTCACCTTCACCGCGTCCGGCTTACGGAACAGCGCGACCACCTCGACGCTCGCTGCCGACCGTGATTCCAGGTAGCGCAGCAACCAGGACAGGGTCAGCCCGGAGTCGACGATGTCCTCCACGACGACGACATGCCGACCGGCGATGTCCCGGTCGAGGTCCTTGAGGATCCGGACCACTCCCGAGGAGGTGGTGCCCTGCCCGTACGAGGAGATGGCCATGAAGTCCAGCTCGGCCGGGGGGCCGTGCCGGCCCAACGCCCGAGCGAAGTCGGCCATGAACATGACCGCGCCCTTGAGTACGCAGACGAGCAGCAGCCCGTCGGAGACGTGTGCGTAGTCCGCGGATACCTGTTTGGCCAGCTCAGCCGTCTTCTCGCGGATCTGCGCCTCGGAGATGATCACGTGGTCGATGTCGGCGTCGTACCAGGAGCCGTCAGCCATGACCATAGCCTGCCGTACGCCCCGGGTTCGCCGTCGGCGGGGCCGCCCGTTTCAGGGCAACCCCGCCTAGAGATTTACCGGACAAGAGGAACATTCGCCTCAGCAGTGCCGTGACCGCCACCTGTGGCCCCCGTCGGAGGGCTTCCAGTCCGCCGAGTCACGACTGTCGGCGGTCAGCCCGAGGGCGGACAGCAGGGCGAGGAAGACGAAGAACAGCAGGAAGAGCAGGAAACCCATGGCGGCGCTCGCTTTCTGACGTCTGCGGTTGTCGGGTCGCCGCCGGTGCGCACCGGACAACTGCCAGTCTGGGCATCCCCTCCTTCCGCCGACAGTGGCAGGAATGCCACTCCTGCTCGATTTCCTGCCACCCGTGCGGTTACCCTCGTCACATGCTTCGTTCGGTGGCCGTACTCGTCCTGGACGGCGTCGCGCCGTTCGAACTCGGCGTGCTCGCTGAGGTGTTCGGTACCGACCGCACCGCCGACGGGCTACCGGGTTACCGGTTCGACGTGTGTGGCCCCCGGCAGGCCCCGGTACGTACCTCCGCCGGTTTTCACCTGGTGCCGAACGCCGATCTGGCTCCGCTGGAGCAGGCGGACCTGGTGGCCGTTCCCGCGCACGATCCGACGACCACCGCGCCGGTCGAGGTCCACGAGGCGCTGCGTCGAGCCGCCGACCGGGGCGCGTACCTGTTCAGCGTGTGTGCCGGCGCGTACCTGCTGGGCGAGGCGGGACTGCTCGACGGGCGGGAGTGCACCACCCACTGGCGACACGTCGACGAGTTGCAGCGCCGCCACCCGAGCGCCCGGGTGCGCTGCAACTCGCTCTACGTGCAGGACGGTCGGTTGCTCACCAGCGCGGGCACCGCCGCCGGCATCGACGCCTGCCTGCACCTGGTACGCCAGGCGCACGGCTCGGCCACCGCCACCCGACTCGCCCGCCGGATGGTGGTGCCGCCGCACCGCGACGGCGGGCAGGCCCAGTACATCGAGGCGCCGATCCCGAAGGCGCCGGAGGCGCCCACCCTGGAACCGGTACTGGAATGGCTGATGGGCCATCTGGACCGGCAGACCACGGTCGACGAGTTGGCCGCACGGGCCGGGATGGCCCCCCGGACGTTCGCCCGCCGCTTCCGCGCGGAGACCGGCACCACCCCGCACGACTGGCTGACCAACCAGCGCGTCCTGCTGGCCCGCCGCCTGTTGGAGGACACCGCACTGACGGTCGAGGGGGTCGCCGAACGGGCCGGGTTCGGCGACGCCGCCGTCCTACGGCACCACTTCACCCGCCGGGTCGGCGCCACGCCACAGGCCTACCGCAGCACGTTCCGGGATCGTGCTGCGGTCGGTTGACCGGACACCTGGCGATCGTGCCGGTCAGAATCCGGCGGCCGCGCCGTCCACCCGGGACTCGGAGCCGACCACGAACCCGCCGTCGGCGCGTCGCCAGATCGCCTGCCCGTAGCCGAAGACGGTGGGATCGGACGCGACGGTCACCTGGTGGCCCCGCTCCCGCAGGTCGGCCAGGAGTGCGGCGCCACCGGGGCCGGCCACCAGTTGTTCCTCGACCAGCAGCGAGCGACCCGCGTGCCAGTACCAGCGGGGGGCGTCCAGCGCCGCCTGCGGGCCGAGGCCCGCGTCCACGGTCGCCGAGACCAGTTGGACGTGGCCCTGGGGCTGCATGTGCCCACCCATCACCCCGAACGGCCCCACCGGCACGCCCTGCCGGGTCAGGAAACCGGGAATGATCGTGTGATAGGGCCGCTTCGCCGGGCCGACCACGTTGGGGTGCCCCACGTCGAGCCGGAAGCCGAGACCACGATTCTGCAGCGCGAAGCCGTATCCGGGCAGTACCACGTGCGAGCCGAAGGCGAGGTAGGTGGACTGGATCAGGCTGACCATCATGCCGCTCTCGTCGGCGGTGCAGAGGTAGACCGTCCCGCCGCGCTCCGGTGCGCCGGTCACCGTCTCGGCCGCCGCCTCGGTGATCGCCGCACCGCGCCGGGCCAGATGTTCCGGGCTGAGCAGCCCGGGCGGGACCGGGGCAAGCTCGGGGTCGGCCACGTGGGCGTGCGCGTCGGCGAAGCCCATCTTGACCGCCTCGATCTGTCGGTGCAGCCACCGCGCCCGGTCCGCCGGGTCCGATCCGTCGAGGATGCCCAGGGCGAGCAGGGCGGCCAGTCCCTGCCCGTTCGGCGGCAGTTCCCAGACCTCGTGGTCCCGGTAACGCACCGACACCGGGTCGACCCAGACGCTGGCGTGCCGTGCCAGGTCCGCCGCCGTGAGCAGCCCGCCGGTACGGCCGGCGTGATCGGCCAGGGCCGCCGCGATCCGTCCCTGGTAGAACTCCTCCGCCCGGCTGTCGGCGATCAGTCGCAGCGTCAGTGCCGCGTCCGGATTGCGCCACCGCTCACCCGCGCGGGGAGCCCGCCCCTCCGGTGCGAAGACCCGCCCGAACTCCGCGTACTCGGGACCGGACAGCCCGGCGTGCCCGGCGACCGCACGGGACCAGGCCGCCGCCGTCGCGGTGGAGACGGGGTGTCCCCGCTCCGCGTAGCCGATGGCGTCGGCGAACAGCTCCGCGAACGGCAGCGAACCGAATCGCTCGTGCAGGTCGCGCCAGCCCGCCGGCACGCCCGGTACGGTCACCGGCAACCAGCCCCGGGCCGGCATCGCCGGGCCGACCGCCTGTGCCCCGCCCAACGCCTCGGGAGGCTCGGTGCCTCGACCGCCGGTCGCCGTGAGGACCAGGTCCCGGGTCAGCCCGGCGGGTGAGCGGCCGGAGGCGTTCAGGCCGTGCAGCCGCTCGCCGTCCCAGACGATGGCGAAGAGGTCACCACCGATGTCGTTGGAGGGTGGTTGCACCACGGTGAGCGTGCTGGCGGTGGCCAGCGCCGCGTCCACGGCGTTGCCACCGCGGCGCAGCACGGCCAGCCCGGCGGCCACGGCCAGCGGCTGGCTGGTGGCCACGGCGCCGCGCGGCGCGTAGAGCGGTTGCCGGGGATGGGTCATGCTTCGACGACCGCCTCGCCGGCCGCTGTCCCCGCTGCCGGAGGCGCCGACGTCCGGCCGGCCGTCGAAGCCGGGGACGACGCCGACGTCCGGCCGGCCGTCGAAGCTGGGGACGACGCCGACGTCCGGCCGGCCGTCGAAGCTGGGGATGACGCCGTCAGCAGCCGATCACCACGGCGGAGCACTCGCAACCCACCCGGCAGGTAGCTGGCTCGCTGGCCCCGCCACGCCGTGACCAGGGCGTCGAGTGCGGCGACGTGGCGGTGCGACAGTGCGGCCGGCGGCGCACCCAACTCGTGGGCCCAGGCCCGCAGCACCCGAGCGCGCACCGCGGGTGCCAGGGCCGCCAGGTTCCGGGTGGCCAGGCCGCCGTCGGGGTGCCGGGCCTGACCGAGCGCCGCGGCGGCGAGTTCGTCCAGCACCGCGTTGTCCGCCGCCACCAGCGCGGCGGTACGGGCGAGGTTGTCCAGCACACCCTGGCCGAGCGCCCGGACCAACACCGGCAACACGTCGGACCGGACCCGGGAACGGGCGTACGCCGGGTCGCTGTTGTGCGGGTCGTCCCAGGGCACCAGCCCGAGGGCCGCGCAGGCCGCCCGGGTCTCCGCCCGCCCGATCCCCAGCAGCGGACGTACGAGGGGAGTGCCGGCGAGATCGCGGCGGGCCGGCATGCCGGCGAGCCCGCGCGGGCCGGCACCCCGGGCCAGCGCGAGCAGCACCGTCTCCGCCTGGTCGTCCCGGGTGTGACCGGTGAGCACCGCCGAGGCACCGTGCCGACCGGCGATCTCCGCCAGCGCCTGGTAGCGGGCGTCGCGGGCCGCCGCCTCGGGGCCACCGGGCCGGCCGGCGACCTCGACGCTGACCACCTCCACCGGTGACAGACCGGCATCCTCCGCCCAGCGCGCCACCGCCTCGGCCCGGCCCCGCGACCCGGCCTGCAAGCCGTGGTCGACGGTGACCAGCCCGGCGGTACGGCCGGCCCGGGGGGCCACGAACGCGGTGGCCACGGCAAGAGCCAGCGAGTCGGCCCCGCCCGAGCAGGCGACCAGCACCGGACCGTCCGTCGGCAGGTCGGCCAACGCACGCCGGACCGCGATCCGGATCGCGGCCACCGGCGGGGCGAGCGGAGTCATCGGCGCGGCGACGCGGTCAGCCGGCGGTGGGCACCGGACCGACCGGCCCGTGCACCCGCGCCACCCAGGCATCCGGTTCGCTCAGCTCGGACAGCCGGGGCAGGGTCAGCGGCGATTCGAAGACCCGGTTGAAGCCGGCCATGCCGACCCGGTCCACCACGGCGTGCACGAACCTGCGGCCCTCGGCGTACTGCCGCATCTTGACGTCGATGCCGATCAGCCGCCGGATCGCCTTCTCGACCGGGTTGCCGGCCTCGCGCCGCCGGTTGAAGCCGGCCCGGATCCGCTCCACACTCGGGATCACCTGCGGTCCGACGCCGTCCATCACGAACTCGGCGTGCCCCTCCAGCAGCGTCATCAGGGCGGTCAGCCGGTCCAGCACGGCACGCTGCCCCGGCGTCTGCACGATGTCCAGCACGCTGGACCGGCTCTGCGGGTCGCGGACCGCGTCAGCGAGGGTGCTCACCCCCCGACGCAGCCGCTCCAGCAGGTGCTCGCCGCCCTGGGCAGCGTCGACGAACGCCTGCACCTCACCGAGGAAGTAGGCCCGCATCCAGGGCACGGCGGTGAACTGCGTCCGGTGGGTCACCTCGTGCAGGCAGACCCAGAGTCGGAAGTCACGTGGAACCGCGCCGAGCTTGCGCTCCACCTCGACGATGTTCGGCGCGACCAGCAGCAGCTGTCCGGGGTCGGCGGAGAAGACCTCGTACTGCCCGAGGACCCGGCCGGAGAGGTAGGCCAGCACGGTGCCGGCCTGCACCCCGGTCACCCGGGAACCGATCGCCTCGGTGAGCACACCGGGTTGTTTGTCCTCGGTGAGCCGGCCGACCAGCGGGGTGATCACCTCACGGAGGCCGGCGATGTTCGTCGCCGCCCAGTCCCGCCGGTCGACCACGCGTACCGGCGGGTGGGCGACCTGTGAGGTCAGCCCGGTGTGGTCGGCGACGTGCCCGGCCGCCTCGTCGGTCAGCCGGCGCAGCTCGGAAACCACCTCGGTGGCTTCGGCGTACGTCACCCGGGGGCCCGACTTGCCCAGAGCCCCCGCCGTCGCGGTAGCCAGATCCCAGTCCACGAACTGCGCCATGCGACCCACCGTACCCGCGCCGCGACACTCCACCCGGCCGGCCGACCCGGTGCCGGTCCGCCGTTCGGGTGACGGCGGCCCGTCGCGGGGCCGGACCGCGACCCGCTCCGCCGGCGCGCAACGCCGGACCGGTGGCCGTCGAGCTGGTCAGCGGCAGCCGCAGCCGGCCAGCGCGGCGGCGATCCGGTCCAGCGCCGCCCGGGCCGGCTCCATGCCGTCCGGCGGCACGTCGTCGGTGAGCACCGCGAAGGTGAGCAGGCGGCCTTCGGTGGTGGTCACCACTCCCGCGATGGCGTGCACCCGGGTCAACGTGCCGGTCTTGGCGCGGACCACACCGGCACCGGCGGCCGTGCCGGGTGCCGCACCGTACCGGTCGCGCAGAGTGCCGGACCAGCCCGCGACCGGCAGCCCGCCGAAGATGCCGGCAAGCTCGGGCCGGTCCGGGCTCGCCGCGAGCGCCAACAGCTCGGTCAGCAGGACCGGGCTGATCAGGTTCTTCCGGGACAGTCCGCTGCCGTCCGCCAGGTCGAGTCCGCCGGCCGGCAGCCCCAGCTCCGACACCACCTCGGTCATCGCCGTCGCCGCACCGTCGAAGGAGGCCGGCCGGTCGCGGGCCAGGGCGACCTGGCGGGCCAGCGCCTCGGCGACGATGTTGTCGCTATCGCTGATCATGATGTCGACCAGCCGGATCAGCGGCGGCGAGTACACCACGCCGAGTTCGGCACCGGGTCCACCGCCGCCGACCGGTTCCGTCGCGGTCGTCCCGGTCGGCGTCGGCGGGGCGGTGCCCCTGCGTACGGTGTCGACCGGCACCCCGAGCAGTTTGGCGAAGGCCCGGCCGGCGGCCAGGTCCGGTTCGGCGACGCGTTCGGCCCAGCCGGGCCCGGCCTTCGGATTCTTCCGGGCTCCGTCGAGCATCAGCGCGGTGATCGCCCCGCCGTAGCCGCCGGTGGGGATGTCGTCGTCCCAGCCGGGTTCGTGAACGGGGCCGGCGTAGCGCGAGGAGTCGACGACGACTCTGCTGGGTGCGACCCCGCCCAGCGCCTTCCGGACCTGGTCGGCGAGGTCGGTGAGGTTGGCCGCGCCCGGGTAGAAGCCCTTCGTGTCGGCGGCCAACGTCGGGTCCCCGCCGCCGACGAGGACCACCTCGCCGGGTTGTGCGCCAGCCACCGCCCGGGTCGGGATCCGATGGCCGGGACCCCGGGCGGTCAGCACCGTCACGGCGGTCAACAGCTTGGTCACCGAGGCCGGCACGGTCCCCTCCCGGCCACCGCGGTCGAAGAGCATCTCCCCGGTGAGGGCGTCGGCCACCGCCACGTTCACCCGGCCGCCCAGCGCGGTGTCGTCGATCAACGGTTCGAGGGTGGTCCGGAGCCCGTCCGTGCTGGGCGGTGGCGCGCCGATGTCGGCGGCGGCCAGCACCGGGACCGGCGCGGGCTCCACCGCACCGGTGGCCGCCGGTGTCGCGGGCGAGTCGCCCAACCAGCGCCCCACCGGACCGGGCCGGACCACGACCAGGCCCACGGCGACCAGCACGAGCACCAGCACGGCGGCGAGGACCAGCGGCAGCCGTCGGCGCGGTGCCGAGCCGGCCGGTGGTGGTGCGACGCCGGCCGGTGGTGATGCGACGGTGGGCGGTGGTTGACCGGTAGGGCCCGCCCCCGGCCCAACCGGCGCCGGGCTCACCGGCACGGATGCCGATCCGGTCGGTGGTTCAGCCGAACTCTTGGGGACGGCGGCGACCGGACCGGCGGCCGGGCTCGTCGGGGCGGCACCACCGGGTGCGGCCGGACTCGTCGGGGTGACCGCACCGGGCGCGGCCGGACTTGTCGGGGCGGCACCACCGGGCGCGGCCGGACTTGTCGGGGCGGCACCACCGGGTGCGGCCGGGCTTGTCGGGGTGACCGCACCGGGCGCGGCGGCCCGTCCGGAGGCGGCACCCCGAGGCGGTGTCGCCGGCGACGAGGTGTGCAGGGGCGGGTTCGTCTCGGACCGGTTCACGGGTGTCGGTGTGACGGATGGCGTCGGGGGTTGTGGGCGGAGGATCTGCGCGTCCGGCACCGGGACCCGCCCGGTGACCGGCTTGGCCGGCGGTCGATTCGCACCGCCCTCGGCGGCACCGCCCGGGCGGTAGTGTGAATCTTCCCTCCCCACGACCCCCTCCTCCCCCACCGGGAACCGGCCTGGGTGACACTACTTCGGTCCGAAGACTATGCGGCGGCCGGAGTCGGTGGGTTGGCAATCGCCTCCCTGGCTCTGCCGCCGGTTCCGTCAAGCCAGCGTGGGCCAACGAGGGAGCGTGCAGATGGATTTCGACGTGACGGTTGAGATCCCCAAGGGTCACCGCAACAAGTACGAGGTGGACCACGTGACCGGGCGGATCCGGCTGGACCGCACCCTCTTCACCTCCACGCAGTACCCGGCCGACTACGGCTTCATCGAGGGCACCCTGGGCGAGGACGGCGACCCGCTGGACGCCCTGGTGCTGGTGCCCGAGCCGACCTTCCCAGGCTGCCTGATCCGGTGCCGCACGATCGGCATGTTCCGGATGACGGACGAGAAGGGCGGCGACGACAAGGTCCTCTGCGTTCCCTACGAGGACCCGCGGCAGGAGCACCTGCGCGACATCCACCACCTCGGCGAGTTCGATCGGCTGGAGATCCAGCACTTCTTCGAGGTGTACAAGGATCTTGAGCCGGGCAAGTCCGTGGAGGGCGCGACCTGGGTGGGCCGGACCGAGGCCGAGGCGGAGATCCAGGCTTCGTACCGGCGGGCCAGGGAGGCCGAGGCACGCGGCGAGTCCACCCACTGACGTCTCCGAGGAAGCCCGGGGACGCTCAGCCGAGCAGCCCCCGGGCCCGTCCGTAGAGGCCGAGCACCGCGCAGGCGACCGGCACCACCGAGACCACCAGCAGGGTGTCGGCCAGGTCGGTGACCCGTCCGACGTACGGGGAGACCGGCCGGCGGGCGTACGCCGTGCCGACCGCCACCACCAGCAGCGCGACCAGCAGCCCGCCGGCGACCATGACCAGCCGGATCGCCGCGTCGGCCGTTGCGGCCAGTGCTCCGCCGAGGACCGCGTACCCGGCCAGGCCGGCGAGCACCGGCGCGATCCGGTGCTGGACCGTGGTGAAGAGCCGGGCACGTAGCAGCAGCACCGTCGAGGTCACCCCGACCAGCAGCCAACCGGCGACGCCACCGGTGCTGACGAGGATCACGACCGCGCCGACGGTCAGCACGGCCTGGCCGATCAACATGCCGGTGAGCATCTCCTCGGTGCGGGCCACCGCCGCCCGCACCCGACCGCGATCCGGCAGCTCGCGGGCTCGGTCCGAGTCGTCCGGCGGATCGGTGGGCAGGGTCATCGGCGGCAACGGCACCCTGCCCAGCCGGATGGCCAGCAGCGGAGCCGCTCCGACGGCGAAGGTCAACGCGCACAGCAGGACAGCGGCCGCGCCGGCCGGCTCGAGCAACAGGCCACCGAGGGCGGCCGATCCGGCCCCCGCGCCCACCACCGCGCCGGCCACGAAGACCCGCAGTCGGGTGGCCACCCCGAACAGCCCCAGCACCGAGACCAGCAGCAGCCCCATCGACCCGGCGAGCAGTTCCGGTGCGCCCACCCAGCGCAGCGCGCCGACCGGCCCGACCGGATCGCCCGAGCTGACGGCGAGGGCACCGGCGAGCGCCGCGTAGGGCAGCGCGTGACCGCCGACGGTGGCACCGGCCGTCCCGTCGCCCTGTGCGCGGGACAGCACGGTGCCGGCCAGCACCAGCAGGCTCGCCACCACGGTCGCGGCCGGCCAACCGGCGGGGTCACCGGGCCCGGCGGCAGCCAGGGCGAGCAGGCCGACGGAGAGCGGGACACCGGCACCGGCGAGGGCAGCCGTCCGGGTGGCACCGGATGACCAGCCCCCGCCCCGCTGGCGGGCGGCGTCGGCGAGGGCCTCCACCACGTCGTCGTACTCGAACTCCGGCCACTCGGTGTGAGCCGGCACGAGGTGCAGCACCTCACCGTCACGGACCCCCTGAGCGGCCAGCGCCTGCCCGCCGGCCAGCACGGTGCCGTCGGTTCGCCGGAGCAACCAGCCGCCGTGCTGCTCGCCGTCCTCGGCGAGCCCCTCACCGGCGTGGCGCAGCACCTCGGGCAGCAGCTCGGCGAGCGGCATCTGCTCCGGTAGCGCCACGTCGACCCGCCGCCGGGTCGTGCTGACGGTGACCCGGGCGAGCCCGACTGCCATCGACTCATCTCCATCCCGAGCGGGTCTGCTGCTGCGCGGACGACAGGACTTTACCTACCATGAGCCAGGCTCGGGTCACCGTGCGCAGTCGGGAGGTCGAGTGTCCACTGTCGTCATCCGGCGGCCGGCACGACGCCCGGCGCCCGACATACCCGTGGGTGACCTGCCGCTGCCGGCACCTCCGGAGATTCCGGCCGGCACCGGCACCCGCTGGCACCAGCTGCTGATGGTGCTGCCGATGCTCGGCGGCACGGTCGCGATGGCGATGATGTTCGGCCGCGGCGGCGGGACGTACGCGTACGTGGTCGGCGGCATGTTCGGCCTCTCCTCCCTGGCGATGCTGGCGACCTCCTGGGGCAGTTCCTCAGGCAGCCCGACGAAGTCCGAGATGATGACCGCCCGCCGGGAGTACCTGCGGCAGCTGGCCATCCTGCGTCGGCAGGTTCGGCAGACCGTGGAGCGGCAGCGCGCCGGCCTCTGCTACCGGCACCCCGATCCGTCGCTGCTCTGGTCGACCGTGCACAGCCACCGGCTCTGGGAGCGGCGGCCGACGGATCCGGACTTCGCGGTGGTCCGGGTCGCCGTCGGGCCGCAGACCCTGGCCACGCCGCTGGTGCCGCCGGTCACCCGCCCACCGGAGGAACTGGAGCCGATGACGGCGGGCGCGCTGCGCCGCTTCCTGGACGCGTACTCGGTGGTGCCGGAGCTGCCGGTGGCCCTCTCGCTGGGCAGCTTCGCCCGGGTCTTCGTCCGGGCCACGCCGGTCGGCCCCACCGGCTCGCCGGCCGCGCAGGCGCTGGCCCGGGCCGTGCTCACCCAGCTCGCGGTCTTCCACGCCCCGGACGAGTTGCTGGTCGCCGTCTGTGCCGGGCCGGAACGACGCGGCCGCTGGGAGTGGGTCAAATGGTTGCCCCACGCCCAGCACCCCACCCGCACGGACGCCCTGGGTCCGGTGCGGCTGGTGGCCAGTTCCGTGGCGGAGCTGGAACGGCTGCTCGACCAGGTGCTGGCCAGCCGCTCGAGATTCAGCCCGGTCGGACCGGCCACGGACGGGCCCCATCTGGTGGTCGTGTTCGACGGCGGCGACGTCACCGGTGCCACCGAACTGGTCGGGGACGGCGGCATCGACGCGGTGACCCTGATCGACCTGGACACCCCGCCGCCGCGCCTGCTCGACCGGTTCTCGCTGCTGCTGGAGCTGCGCAACGGCCGACTGCACTCCCACTCCCGCGACGGGTCGGCCGAGGTGGGCGCGGCCGACACCCTCGAGGTCGCCGAGGCCGAGGCGGTGGCCCGCCGGCTGGCACCACTACGGCTGGCCGCCACCAACGGCGCCGACGCCGCGCCCGGTGTCGAGCCGGGCCTGCCGGAGCTGCTCGGCATCGGTGAGCCGGAGGACTTCACCGCCGGGCAGGGGTGGGTGTCGAGATCGCCGCGCGACCGGCTGCGGGTACCGATCGGCGTCGGCCCGGACGGCGGCGCGGTCGAGTTGGACCTGAAGGAGTCGGCGCAGGGCGGCATGGGCCCGCACGGGTTGCTGATCGGCGCCACCGGCTCCGGCAAGTCCGAGCTGCTTCGTACGCTGGTGCTCGGGCTGGCCGCCACCCACTCCGCCGAGCAGCTCAACGTCGTACTCGTCGACTTCAAGGGTGGGGCCACCTTCGCGCCCTTCGACCGCCTGCCGCACACCGCCGCCGTGATCACCAATCTGGCCGACGCGTTGCCGCTCGTCGACCGGATGGTCGACGCGATCAACGGCGAACTGGTCCGCCGGCAGGAGCTGCTGCGCCGCGCCGGCAACTTCGCCAGCCTGCGCGACTACGAGCGGGCCCGGGCGACCGGCAACCCGCTGCCCCCGCTGCCGTCGCTGCTGCTGATCTGCGACGAGTTCTCCGAGCTGTTGTCGGCCAAGCCCGACTTCATCGACCTGTTCCTCCAGATCGGCCGGCTGGGCCGCTCGCTCGGGGTGCATCTGCTGCTGGCGAGCCAGCGGCTGGAGGAGGGACGGCTGCGCGGGCTGGACACTCACCTGTCCTACCGGATCGGCCTGCGGACCTTCTCCTCGCTGGAGTCCCGAACGGTGCTCGGGGTGCCCGACGCGCACGAACTGCCCCCGACGCCGGGGCACGGCTTCCTGCGCTTCGGCACCGAGCCGCTGCGCCGGTTCAAGACCGCGTACGTCTCCGGCCCGGTGCGGCGGCGGGCCCTGGCGGCCGACGCGGCCGGCACCGAACGTCCCCGGCTGCTCGCCTTCTCCACCCACGTCACACCGGTGCCGCGGCCGCCGGCCCCGCCGGCTGTCGAGGACGAGACGGACGACCCCCGGACGCTGCTGCGTCTGCTTGTCGACCGGCTGGCCGGGCAGGGCGCGCCGGCACACCAGGTGTGGCTGCCGCCGCTGGACGCCGCCCCGGCCCTGGACGAGCTGGTCGGTCCGCTCACGGTCGACCCGGTCCGGGGGCTGACCGTCGGCAATCCCGAGCTGCGCGGTGCCCGCCAGGTGCCGGTGGCTGTCATCGACCGGCCCTTCGAGCAGCGCCGCGACGTGCTGTGGTTGGCGCTCGACGGCGCCGCCGGCCACGTCGCGGTGGTCGGCGGTACGCAGAGCGGCAAGTCCACGGCGCTGCGTACGTTGGTCTGCGCGCTGGCTCTCACGCACACCCCGACCGAGGTGCAGGTCTACTGTCTCGACTTCGGTGGTGGAGGGCTCGCCTCGGTGCGTGGCCTGCCGCACGTCGGCGGGGTCGCCGGTCGGGCCGACCCCACCGGCGTGCGCCGTACCGTCGGCGAGATGTCCACCCTGCTCGCCGACCGGGAGCGCCGCTTCGCCGAGCTGGGCGTGGAGTCGATGGGCGCCTGGCGACAGCGACGCGACAGCGGCACCGACGCGGGCGGTACCGAGGTGTTCGGCGACGTGTTCCTCGTCGTCGACGGCTGGACGACCCTGCGCGGCGAGTACGAGGACCTGGAGCCGCTGATCACCGACCTGGCGACCCGGGGGCTCTCCTACGGCGTGCACGTGGTGGCCACCGCGGTGCGTTGGCTGGACTTCCGACCGGCCATCCGGGATCTCTTCGGCTCCCGGCTGGAACTGCGCCTCGGTGATCCGTCCGACTCGGTGGTGGCCCGGCGGGCTGCGGCGCACGTGCCGGAGCGGACCCCGGGGCGGGGCATCACCTCGGCGGGCCTGCACCTCCTCACCGCGCTGCCCCGGACGACCGGCACGGACACCGCCGGACTGGTGAAGCAGGTCGGTGACGCGTGGACCGGTCCGGTCGCGCCCCCGGTCCGGCTGCTGCCGGCCGTGCTGCCCTACACCGACCTGGATCTCGACGCCACGACGGGGCTGCGGATTCCGGTCGGTGTCGCCGAGGCGGACCTACGGCCGGTGGTTCTCGACTTCGCCATCGAGCCGCACCTGGTGGTCTACGGCGACGCCGAGAGTGGCAAGTCGTCGTTCCTGCGCGCCCTGGCCACCTCGATCGTCGCCCGGTTCACCCCGGAACAGGCGCGGGTGATCCTGGTGGACTACCGACGCAGCCTGCTCGGCGTCATCTCCACCGAACACCTGATCGGCTACGGCACCGCCGCGGCACACAGCGCCGACCTGGTCGAGTCGGCCGCCGGTTACCTGGCGGACCGCGCACCGGGCCCGCAGGTCAGCCCGGCGCAGTTGCGGGAGCGGTCGTGGTGGTCCGGCCCGGAACTGTTCGTGTTGGTCGACGACTACGACCTGGTGGCGGGTGGGCCGGCGAACCCGCTGCGGGCGCTGGAGGAACACCTGCCGCACGCCCGCGACGTCGGACTGCACCTGGTGCTGGCGCGCCGCACCGGCGGTGCCGCCCGCGCCCAGTACGAGCCGCTGGTGCAGCGGTTACGGGAACTGTCCACCTCGGGCCTGGTGCTGTCGGGCAGCCCGGAGGAGGGTCCGCTCGTCGGTCCGGTCCGTCCCGGTCCGCTGCCGCCCGGGCGCGGTCGGCTGTTCACCCGACGCGAGGGCGTACGCCTGGTCCAACTGGCTCACCTGCCGCCACAGTGACGCCGACTCCACGGAACGTCCCTGTAGGCGGGTCGGAACCGGTAATCTCCGAACGTCATGTGTCCTGCGACGAATGGCTGAGGATGTGACCAGGCTGCGGCACCGTGGCCCGGCGAGGGCCGGGCGGTTCGCCAACCGCGCGCTGCTCGCGACGGCCGCCGCCGCGCTGTCGGCCGCCATCGCGGTCGTGCCCGCGTCCGCCGTGCCGGTCCAGATGCCTCCGGTGGGCACGCCGGTGGCGCACAACCCCGACTCGGCGCGCCGCGCCGACCAGGTCCGCGACGAGCAGTGGCAGCTCGACAAGCTGGGTGCGCGGACCGCCTGGCGGACCTCGACCGGGCGCGGCGTGATCGTGGCCGTGATCGATTCCGGGGTGGACGGTTCCCACCCGGACCTGACCGGCCAGGTGCTACCGGGGATCGACCTGGTCGCGCCGAGCGGGGCGGCCGAGGCGGATCCGGTCGGGCACGGTACGACGGTGGCCGGCCTCATCGCGGGGCGCAACGACGACCGCCGCGGCGTGGTGGGGCTCGCGCCGGACGCCCGGATCCTGCCCGTGCGGGTGCTGGACGCGGAGAACCGCTACGACGACGCGCTGATCGTCGCCAAGGGGGTGCGATGGGCGGTCGACAACGGCGCGAAGGTGATCAATCTGTCGCTCGGCGGCAGCGGTGACAGCGCGGCGCTGGCCGCGGCGATCGACTACGCCTTCGCCCGGGACGTCGTGGTGGTCGCCTGCACCGGGAATCTCGCCACCTCGCCCGAGGCGAAGGTGTGGTACCCGGCCCGCGAGCCCGGCGTCATCGCGGTCTCCGGCCTGGAGCGCAACAGCGACAACCTGTGGAGCGGCGCGATCACCGGTCGGGCCACGGTCCTCACCGCCCCCGCCAGCGGGCTGGTGGGGGCGCGTCCTCCGGGCGGCTACTGGCGGGTGCAGGGCACCAGCTTCGCGGCGCCGCTGGTCGCCGCGACCGCCGCCCTGGTGCGATCCCGCTATCCGCAGCTGTCCGCCGGTGACGTGGTCAACCGGCTGCTGGTCACCGCCAGGGACATCGGGCCCACCGGTCGGGACGAGCGGTTCGGGTACGGCCTGGTGGACCCGGTCGCGGCGTTGACCGCCGAGGTGCCGTCGGCGTACGAGAACCCGCTGGACGACAACGACCCGCCCGGAGTGACCGGCTTCGGTCCCGCGCCCGGCTCCGCGACGACGGGCGACCCCGACGCCGAACAACTCGGTCTGACCGGCTCCGGGCAGGAGACCCGGTGGCGGGCCCGGGCCGCCGGTTCGCCGGACGACGCCGGCTCGGAGCGGCTCTGGATCGGCTCGGCCATCCTCGTCGCGCTGCTCACCGGTGCGGTGCTGATGCTGCGCCGGTTCCGGCGGTCGTACCCCTGACCGACCGTCGCTGCTGTCAGCGCGGCATTTTTCGCGCATCTGCCGGGATGGGCCCGGCCAGCGGGGTACAACCATGGCCGTGGGTACCTTCGAGCGGGTCGATCCGGCAGCGCCGGCCGGCCCGGGCGATCCCGGTCGGCGGGACGACCGGCCGGCCGCCCGGTCGGCGCACGCCGTCTCCGGCGTGTTGCTGGTCGCACCGTTCGCGCTGCTCGCCACGCTGGTGCTGAGTGACTGGCCGCCGCTGCGCCGACTCGACCTGGCGATCACGACTCAGCTGCACGGGTACGCTCTGGATCACCCGGTCTGGGTCCGGGCGATGAGCTTCTGGACCGACCTCTTCGCACCGATGCCCCTGCGGGCCGCGGCGTTTGTCCTGGTGATCTGGCTGGCCCGCGACGGCGCTCGGCGGCTCGCGGTCTGGGCCACCACCACCATGGTGTTCGGTGGTCTGCTCGGCCCCCTGCTGAAACTGCTCGTCGGCCGACGGCGACCGGATCTGCCCGACCCGGTGGCGCAGGCACCCGGGCTGGCCTTCCCGTCGGGTCACGCGCTGAACGCGATGCTCGCCGCCGGGATCCTGCTCGTGGTGTTCCTGCCCCGGACCCGGCCCCGTTCCGCGACCCGCACGGGGGTCTGGCTCGGTGCGTTGACGATCGCCCTGGTGACCGGGTTCAGCCGGGTCGCGCTCGGCGTCCACTGGAGCAGCGACGTGCTGGCCGGATGGCTGCTCGGCGCGGCGGTGGTGATCGCCACCTTCGCCGCGTTCGCCGGGTGGCCCCGGCGTCGGTCGAGCTGACCTGGCAGTCCCTCGTCGTCAGGTGCAGTCGCCGGTGTCGGTGCCCCGGGTGCGTTCGGCACCGGCCAGCGCCACCGGGCGGGCCTCGGCGGCGGTGACCGCGAACCCGGTGTTCGGGTCGTCGGCCGCCGCCGCGAAGATCACCCCAAGCACCAGGCCGTTCGAGGAGACCAGTGGACCGCCCGAGTTGCCGCTGCGGACCAGGGCCCGGATCGTGTAGATCTCCCGGTTCACGTTCCCCGACGAGTAGATGTCCGGCCCGGTGATCCGGTCGACGTCGCGGATCCGCGCCGACTGGGCGTTGTACGGCCCGTCCAGCGGGAAACCGAGCACGATCGCGTCCGCCCCGGTGGCGGCGTTCCCGGCGGCGAAACGCATCGACGGGCCGGGCAGTCCGGGTACGTAGAGCACGGCCAGGTCCCGGTCGGGGTCGTAGACGACAACGTCGCCCTCGTACCGGTCGCCGCCCAGTTCCACCGCTACCGAGCGGGTGCCGGCGACCACGTGCGCGTTTGTCATCACCCGGTCGTCGGCGTAGACGAAGCCGGACCCCTCGATCCGGCGCGAGCAGCTCGGTGCCGAGCCGAGCACCTTCACCACCGAGCGCTGGCCACTGCTCACCACCTCGGACCCGGCCAGTGCCGGGTCGGGTGGCTCGACCTGCCGGGCCTGGGTACGCCGCAAGCCGTCGAAGACGTCCGGGAAGCCGTTGGTGTCGACGGTGTCGCGCAGCGCGGTGGAGAGCTGCTGAGCCTGGTCGGGCAGCACCCGGTCCACCACGTTGAGCAGCGCACTGCTCCGCACGGAAGCGGCGAGCCAGGGCAGTGAGGAGGAGCCGAGCGGCACGGCGACCAGCCAGGCCACCAGCAGCACCGCGAAGAGCGAGACGAACGCGCCACCGATGTCGTCGGCGCGCCGTCCCACGTCGCTGGCGATGGTGCGGCGCAGGTGCGAGCCGAGCCAGCCGGCCAGCGCCTGACCCACCACGGCGAGGCCGAAGATGGCGACGAGCGAGATCAGCACCCGGGTGCCGCTGTCCACGAACTGCTGGGCGAACATCGGGCCGAGCTGCAGGCCGATCAGGGCTCCCAGGAAGAACCCCGAGAACGAGAGCACCCCGATGACGAACCCCTGTCGGTATCCGCTGATCGCGAACACGAGCATGAGCAACAGCAGGACGAGATCCACGGCCGACACGGCTCAAGCGTACGGGGCCGGGGCTCACGCGAAGACGATCGCTTGCGGAAGGTGACGGTCAGATCAGCGCAGGGCGCTCTCGTCGGCCTCGTCGGTGCCGGCCGACGGGGCGGGTGCGGCACCGATCGGGGGAAGATCGATCACCCGGCCGCGCGGCCACGGACGGCTCCAGCCGCCCATCTCCAACAGCGCGGCCAGCACCCCGGCCGTGAACCCCCAGACCAGCATCCCGCGTACGGAGAAGGCGGGACCGACCCAGCCACTCGAGTGGCGTACCCGGACCCGGTTGTCCGGGTCGACCAGCTCGGCGATCGGCAGCCGGGCGACGTGCGCCACCTCGGCCGGCTCCCGGGAGTCCACCGGGTGCGGGGCGTGCCACCAGGCGAGCACCGGGGTAACCACGAAGTCGCTCACCGGTATCCACAACCTCGGCAGTTGGGCCAGCACGGTGACGCTGGTCGGGTCGAGCCCGACCTCCTCGTTCGCCTCGCGCAGCGCGGTGGCGGCGGCGTCGGCGTCCTCCGGGTCGGCCGCGCCGCCGGGAAAGGCCGGTTGACCGGCGTGGTTGCGCAGGGTCGCGGCCCGTTGCAGCACCAGCACGTCCGGGCCGGTGGCGGCGTCCTCGCCGAGCAGCACCAGCACGGCGCTCTCCCGGCCACCCTGGTCCGGCGTACGCAGTTGGGTGAAGTCCTCGGTACGTGCGGTGCCGAGCCGACCGAGCAGCGGGTCCAGCCAGTCAGGCACCGGCCGTGACGCGCCGGGCGCCTTCCGGCCCGGGTTCACGCCGGCTGGCACCTCGCTCACGCCGGTACCGCGATGCCGAGGTGCTGCTTGACGAGTTCGGCGAGTTGGGCGTCGTCGAGGGCGCCCGAGGTGTCGATGTACCGGACGCCGCCGTCGGCACCCACGAACACCGTCATCGGGAACGCGCTGCGTTCCAGGGCCCGCTGGAACGCCTTGCCCTGGTCGAACAGCATCGGGAACCGTACGCCGAAGTCCTCGCCGATCGACTGCGCGGCGCTGCGGCTGTCCTGGGTGTTCACTCCGACGACCCGCAACTGCCCGTCGGCGCGCTCGTGCAGCCGCTGGAAGGCGGGGAGTTCCTTGCGGCAGGGCGGGCACCAGGAGGCCCAGATGTTGACCACTGCCGGTCCCCGGATGTCCCGCAGGGCGACCGGCGTGTCACCGGTGAAGCAGGTGAGGGTCAACTCGGGCAGCGGGTCACCCGTCGCCTCGTCGTCGCCGGGACCGGCCGGGCCTTCGGTGAGGTCGGCACAGCCCTCGAACGGGGAGGGACGGGCGGCCACCGTGCCCTGCCCGGCCGGCCGGGGGGCCTCGCGGTCGGTGGTGCAGGCGGTCGCGAGCACCAGCAGCAGCGGCAGGGTCAGCAGCGCGAGCCGGCGGTTCACGGTGCCTCCGCCCGCACCGCCTGCGCCGGGACCAGCTCGGGGTCGACTCCCGCGGCGGTCGCGAGGTCACGGGCGCGCGGGCCCTTGAGCAGCTTCGCGGCAGCGGCCGGTTCGGTCGGTCCGGTGCCGTACGAGGGGCAGAGCTTCGCCAGGGTGCACGCGCCGCAGGCGGGCTTGCGGGCGTGACAGACCCGGCGGCCGTGGAAGATGATCCGGTGCGACAGCATGGTCCAGTCGCGCTTCGGGAACATCGCCCCGATCTCGTGCTCGATCTTGACCGGGTCGGTCTCGGTGGTCAGCTCCCAGCGCCGCACCAGCCGCTGGAAGTGCGTGTCGACGGTGATGCCGGGCACGTCGAAGGCGTTGCCGAGGATGACGTTCGCGGTCTTGCGGCCGATGCCGGGCAGGGTGACCAGGTCCGCCAACCGGTCGGGTACCCGGCCGTCGTAGCGCTCGACCAGGGCCTGGCCCAACTGGATCAACGAGGTGGTCTTGTTGCGGTAGAAGCCGGTCGGCTTGATCATCTCCTCCACCTCGCCGCGATCCGCCCCGGCGTAGTCGGCGGCGGTCGGATAGCGGGCGAAGAGTTTCGGAGTGACCTCGTTGACCTTCTTGTCCGTGCACTGGGCCGACAGGATGGTCGCGACGGCCAGTTCCAGTGGGCTGCCGTGGTCGAGCTCGCAGTGCGCGTCGGGGTGGGTCTCGGTCAGCACACGGCCGATCCGCCGCGCGCGACGGGTGCGTCCCAGGTCGGTCTCGGTAGCGCTTCTGGTCACGACGGCCAGCCTACGTCGCCGGTCCGACCGGCTCGGACGCCTGTGCCGCCGGAGATCAGTTCGCGTCGGGCGGGCTGATCTTTCCGGAGTCGGTGAACCGGGCGCCGGTCTTCGCGAAGTCCAGCTCGGTGAGGTCCCGGAGCAGTCCCAGACCACGGTCGTCCGGGTCGATGGTGGGCTTGCGGGCCCCGTCCATGTACGTGGAGGTGAAGGACCCGCCGGCCCAGGTGCCGTCCGCTTCGAGGGACACCTTGAGCACGCCGCCCCAACCGAGTCGGCCGTTGTTGCTCAGCGAGTTGCCGCCGCCGGCGAAGTTGCCCAGGCTGTAGGCGATCAGCCGGCCCTTGTAGAACTCCATGCCGCGCAGCACGTGCGGGCCGTGCCCGACGATCAGGTCGGCGCCGGCGTCGATCATGGCCCGGGAGAACTTGATCGGGTCGCCCCGGTTCTCGCCGAGGAACATCTCGGTGCCGGGCCGCACCCGCGTCATCTCCGATCCCTCGGCCCCCATGTGCACCTGCACCACGACGATGTCGGCCTGGTCGGCGGCCTTCTTGATCACCTTCTTCGCGGCCGGGATGTCGGTGAGACTGTTCGACCACTGGTACGACGAGAAACCGGCGACGGCGACCTTGACGCCCTTCACCTCGACGACCGTGATCTGGTCGGGCGCGCCGGTGTGCTCCAGCCCGTGCTCCTCCAGCGCCTTCTGGGTGTTCTCGTAGCCCTTCGGCCCGAAGTCGTACCCGTGGTTGTTGGCCTGGTTGAGCAGGTCGAAACCGGCATCGGCGAGATGGGCGGCGTACTCCGGCGGAGCCCGGAACTGGAAGCAGCGGGTGGAGTTGGCACCGCACTTGCCGGTCCCGGTGTCCACCGTCAACGGCTCTTCGAGGTTGCCCATCACCAGGTCGGCGGCGAGCGCCTTCTTCACCGAGTTGAAGAAACCCTTGCCGTTGTTCGGGGGCAGCCGGTCGGGTGCCATGGCCATCACGATGTCGCCGGTGGCGGAGAGGGAGATCTTCTTGACCTCGGGGGCGGCCGATTCGACGGGTGCCCCCTCGCCGCCGCCCGTGCCGGGCTGCCAGAGCGGACCCTCGTCGGTGCCGGCGCAGCCGGCGAGCAGCAGGGCGGCGAGCAGCACCCCCAACGCGGCGAGGCGGTGGCGGCGGGGGCGGGGTATGGCGGGGGCGGCAGCGTACATCGTGCGCGACCCTACCGGGCGGATATCGCGGAATCGACCGCCGATCGGGTGGGTAGTTTCAGCCCCGGAGCCGATCCGACCATGGGACGGCGGTCTCGCGACCCGTCGCCAGCACGGCGGCGTGCACCGCCCGGGCCAGCGGCGCTCCCCAGGTGGAGCGCGGCCCGCCGTAGGCGTTGACCGGCCCGTCCGGTGGGCAGAGAACGGTGACCGCGTCCGTCGGCGTACCGGTGCCGGGCAGCCCCAGCTCCGCGATCGCCTGCGCCTTGGCCTCGGTGGCCGTGGCGACCACGTTGACAAGCGCCGCGTCGCCGAGGCGCGCCGGCACGTACGCCACGATGTTCACCGTGCCGACCGGCTGCGCCGGTGCCGCCACGGTCGGCGCCGCCGCCGGCACCGGAGTACCGAGCCCGACGGTGGCCCAGACCTGCACGCCGGTGTCGGTTCGCCGCGCCACCTCGGCCACGTCGACCCCGGTCAGCAGGCCCACCCCGGGCCCGTCCAGGCCGAACTCCCGGGCCAGCTCGGCCAGGTGGTCGGCGGGGTCGTTCCGGTCGTACGACATGGGCACCGTCGCGTTCAGCACCCACCGGCGTACCCCGATGCCACCGCCCAGCGGCGCGGAGCTGACCGCCAGCAGCGGTCGCCCGGCACGCCAGACGAGCACCGGAATGTCGCGTTCGTCCTCGCGTCGGGTGGTCAGCAGGGGCTCGGGCAGCACGGGGTGACCCTACGTCCAGGTCCTCGCCCCGCCGCTGGAGGCCTGACCAGGCGCGGGATACTAGACGGTGATCACGACGGGCGCGTTACGTCCAACGATCAAGATTCCAGGGGTGCGCCTCTGATTCCTGCTCACGTGCGCCTAGACTGGTCGGCGCGCGAGGGATCAGCGGACGGCGGACCCAGGCCGAGCAGACGGCACGCGCAACCGGAGGTGCGCGATGGACGAGGTACTGGCCCGCAGCGGGATCTTCCAGGGTGTCGACCCGGAGGCGGCCGAGGCGCTCGCCAAGGAGATGGAGACGATCGAGGTCCGCAAGGGCGAGGTCGTCTTCAACGAGGGCGAGCCCGGCGACAGTCTCTACATCCTGCTGTCCGGCAAGATCAAGGTCGGTCGCCGGGCAGCGGACGGACGGCAGAACCTGATCGCCGTGATGGGTCCGTCGGACATGGTCGGCGAGCTGTCGCTGTTCGACCCGGGGCCGCGGACGGCGACCGCGACCGCGGTCACCGACAGTCGGCTGGCCCGGCTGCGCAAGCAGGCGCTGCGGCCGTGGCTCAACAACCGCCCGGAGATCGCCGAGCAGTTGCTGCGGGTGCTTGCCCGCAGGCTGCGCCGGACCAACGACGCCCTCGCGGACCTGATCTTCACCGACGTCCCCGGTCGGGTGGCCAAGAACCTGCTTCAGATGGCCGGGCGTTTCGGCACCCGCGACGGCGGCGTGCTGCGGGTGACGCACGACCTGACCCAGGAGGAGATCGCCCAGCTCGTCGGCGCGTCCCGGGAGACCGTGAACAAGGCTCTCGCCGATTTCGCCTCGCGCGGCTGGCTCCGGCTGGACGGCAAGAGCATCATCATCCTCGACCCGGAGCGTCTGGCCCGCCGCGCGCGCGTCTGACCCTCCACGACAACTCACCTGCGCGGTGCCGGCGGACCTTCGTCGGCACCGCGCAGGCGTTCGTGGCTCCTTAAAAAGTCAGTCTTGACTGTTTGTTTCGTGGGCGGCAGGCTGTCCGCATGCCCGCCGCATCGACCCGCGTGCCCCAGCAGGAACGCAGTCGCGCCACTCGGGCCCGGTTGCTGGAGGCGACCGTCGACTGCCTGGTCGAGCACGGCTGGTCCGGCACCACCACCACCGTGGTGGCCGCTCGGGCCGGCGTCTCCCGGGGCGCCCAACTGCACCACTACCCGACCCGGACCGCCCTGGTGACCGCGGCCGTCGGGCACCTCACCGAGCGGCGAGCGGCCGAGTTGCGGGCCGAAGCCGACGCCCTGCCGGCCGACGCCCACCGGCTGGACCGGGTGGTGGACCTGCTCGCCGCCGCCTTCACCGGGCCGCTCTTCGTCGCCGCCCTCGAACTCTGGGTGGCCGCGCGCACCGACGCCGAGCTGCGGACCGCCCTGCTGCCACTGGAAGCCCGGATCGGTCGGGAGATGCACCGGCTGACCGTCGAACTGCTCGGGGTGGACGAGCGGCGCCCCGGCGTACGCGAGGCGGTGCAGGCCACCCTGGACCTGCTGCGCGGGCTCGGCGTGGCCAACCTGCTCAGCGACGACTCGACCCGCCGCACCGCGCTGCTGCATGCCTGGAAGACCCAGTTGACCGCGCTGCTCGCCGCCACCGACACCGCTCCCTGACCGGCCCCACCCGCCCGGAGGCATCATGGTCGACCTGACCGCCCTGCTCACGGATCTGGCCACCGAGTCCGAGCAACTCGACGCGCTCGTCGCGCCGCTGCCGCCCCAGGAGTGGCAGCGACCAACTCCGGCGGCGGGCTGGACGATCGCCCACCAGATCGCCCACCTGGCCTGGACGGATCACGTGGCCCGGCTCGCCGCGACCGACACCGACGCCTTCTACGCCTCGGTGACCGCCGCACCGGATCCTGGCCGGCTGGTCGACGACGGCGCGGTGGCCTTCCTCGCCCCGCCCGCCGTCCTGCTCACCCGCTGGCGGGAGGGCCGCTCGGCGCTGGCGGCAGCCCTCACCGCCGCCCCCGCCGGAGAAAAGCTGCCCTGGTACGGAACCCGCATGTCACCGGCCTCGATGGCGACGGCCCGGATCATGGAGACCTGGGCGCACGGCGAGGACGTGGCCGAGGCGCTCGGCGTCACCCGGCCCACCACCGACCGGCTGCGACACATCGCGTACCTCGGCTTCCGTACCGTCGGGCACAGCTTCGCCGCGCACGGCCGGGCGGTGCCCACGGCGCCGGTCCGGGTGGAGCTGACCGCACCCGGCGGGGGGAACTGGACCTTCGGCCCGGCGGACGCCACCGACCGGGTGACCGGTCCGGCGCTCGACTTCTGCCTGCTGGTGACCCGGCGCCGGCACCGCGCCGACACCGCCCTGGTCGCCACCGGGCCGGTCGCCGACGGGTGGTTGGACGTCGCCCAGGCCTTCGCCGGCCCGCCCGGCACTGGCCGCGCTCCCCGCACGGCGACGACGGGAGCACAGCCGTGAACGCGCGACGTGGCCACGCGGCGGCGACCCGGGGGTGCCGCCGATGAGCGGCGTGCTGCGGGTCGGCAACGCCTCCGGTTTCTACGGTGACCGGTTCTCCGCCTGGCGGGAGATGCTCGACGGCGGCGGGTTGGACGTGTTGACCGGTGACTACCTGGCCGAGTTGACCATGCTCATCCTGGGCCGGGACCGGATGCGGGACCCCGATCTGGGCTACGCGAAGACCTTCCTCCGGCAACTGGAGGGCTGTCTCGGCACCGCGCTCGACCGGCGGGTCACGCTTGTCACGAACGCCGGTGGACTCAACCCGGCCGGGTTGGCCGCCGCGATCCGCACCCTTGCCGACCGGCTCGGGTTGCCCGTCCGGATCGGGTACGTCGAGGGCGACGCCCTGGCCCGGCCGGACGCGCTGACCGCGAACGCCTACCTCGGTGCGTTCGGCATCGCGGCCTGCCTCGACGCCGGGGCGGACGTGGTGGTGACCGGCCGGGTCACCGACGCCTCGCTGGTCGTCGGCCCGGCCATCAGCCGGTTCGGCTGGGGACGCGGCGACCTCGACGCGCTGGCCGGCGCCACCGTCGCCGGGCACCTGATCGAATGCGGGGCGCAGGTCACCGGCGGCAACTTCAGCTTCTTCAACGAGTTGCCCGACGGCGGACGGCGACCCGGATTTCCGGTCGCCGAGCTGCGCGCGGACGGCTCGGCGGTGATCACGAAGCATCCCGGCACCGGCGGCGCGGTCACCGTCGAGACCGTCACCGCGCAGTTGTTGTACGAGGTGGGCGGGCCGGCGTACCTGGGCCCGGACGTGGTCACCCGGCTCGACTCGGTCCGGCTGAGCCAGGACGGTCCGGACCGGGTGCTCGTCAGCGGCGCCCGGGGCACCCCGCCACCGGACACGCTCAAGGTGGGCGTCAACAACCTCGGTGGTTTCCGCAACTCCATGACGTTCGTGCTCTGCGGGCTGGACATCCCGGCCAAGGCGGATCTGGTCCGGGAGCAGTTGACCGGGGCGGTCGGCCCGGACGGGTTGGAGTTCGACCTGGCCCGTACCGACCACCCGGATGCCGCCGACACCGAGACGGCCAGCGCGCTGCTGCACGTGCACCTGCGCGACGGTGACCGGACGCGGGCCGGACGGGCGTTCTCCGCGGCGGCGGTCGAGCTGGCCCTGGCCTCCTACCCGGGCTGCACCCTGACCACCCTGCCCGGCGACGCCACCCCGTACGGCGTGTTCACCGCCGACGCCGTACCGCAGGCGGCCGTCGACCACGTCGCCGTGCTCCCCGACGGCACCCGGATGCCGATCGACCCGCCGCCGGTGACCGGGACGGTCGTCGGCGAGCCGGCGGCCGAGGTGGCCGGACCGGCGGCGACCGGTCCCACCCGGCGCGCCCCGCTCGGTGAGGTGGTCGGAGCGCGGTCGGGTGACAAGGGCGGCGACGCGAACCTGGGGGTCTGGGCGCGTACCGACTCGACCTGGGCCTGGCTGCGTGGCTGGCTCACCGTGACGCGGCTGGCGGAGCTGCTGCCGGAGACCGCTCCGTTGACCGTCGAACGGTACGAACTGCCGAACCTGCGCGCCGTCAACTTCGTGATCCGGGGACTGCTCGGCGCCGGGGTGGCCGCCTCCACCCGGTTCGACCCACAGGCCAAGGCCCTCGGCGAGCTGCTCCGCTCGCGGATCGTCGACCTACCGGTCGAACCGGCGGTCGGCGACGCACCGGTCGGCCGGGAGGTGCGGTCGTGACGATCGTGGACACTCCCGAGCGGCGGCAGCTGCGGGAGCTGACCCGCGCCTTCGTGACCCGGGAGGTGTTGCCGCACCTGGCCGACTGGGAGCGGGCCGGCGAGGTGCCCCGCCAGTTGCACGCGACCGCCGCCAAGATCGGCCTGCTCGGCATCGGCTTTCCCGAGGCGGTCGGCGGCAGCGGCGGTGACCTGCTCGACTCGATCATCGTCACCGAGGAGATCATCCGCTCGGGTGGCTCGTCGGGGCTTGTCGCCGCCCTGTTCACGCACGGCATCGCGCTGCCGCACATGGTCGCCGCGGCCGGGGCCGGCTCGGGCGGCAAACTTCCCAGACGGTCCGGCGACGCCCCCGGAAGCGTCGACCCGACCGGCCGGGAGCACGACCTGATCGACCGGTACGTCCGGCCGACGCTCGCCGGTTCGATGATCGGCGCGCTGGCCATCACCGAGCCCGACGGCGGCTCGGACGTCGCGGGCATCCGCACCCACGCCCGCCTCGACGGCGACCATTACGTGGTCAACGGCGCGAAGACCTACATCACCAGCGGAGTCCGGGCGGACTTCGTGACCACCGCGGTCCGCACCGGCGTGCCGGGCGGCGGGGAGCTGAGCCTGCTGGTCATCGACAAGGGCACCCCCGGCTTCACCGTGGGACGACGGTTGGACAAGCTCGGCTGGCACTGCTCGGACACAGCCGAACTCTCCTTCGTCGACGTACGCGTGCCGGTGGCGAACCGGATCGGCGAGGAGGACACCGGCTTTCTGGCGATCATGCAGCAGTTCGCGGCGGAACGCCTCTCCCTGGCCACCCACGCGTACGCCATCGCGCAGCGCTGCGTCGAACTGGCGGTCAGCTGGTGTCGCGACCGGTCGACCTTCGGCCGGCCACTGGCGAGCCGGCAGCTGGTCCGGCACCGGCTGGCCGAGATGCACACCCGGGCCGAGGCGGCGCGGGCGTACGTGCACCAGGTGGCCGCCCGGGTGGCCGCGGGCGAGCCGGTGGTGACCGAGGTGGCGATGGCGAAGAACGTGGCGGTCTCGGCCGCCGACCGGGTCGTCGACCAGGCCCTGCAACTGCACGGCGGTTTCGGCTATCTGCGCGACGCCGAGGTGGAGCGGCACTACCGCGACGCCCGGATCCTCGGCATCGGCGGCGGCACCACCGAGATCATGAACGAGATCATCGCGAAGGGAATGGGCCTTTGAGCACACTCGACACCGCGATCGACCCGTCCTCGTCGATCTTCCGCGCGAACCGGGACGCGCTGCTGGACAGCCTCGCCGAGCTGGACGCCGCGCTCGACACCGCCCGGGCCGGCGGCGGCGAGAAGTACGTGGCCCGGCACCACCAGCGCGGCAAGCTGCTCCCCCGCGAGCGCATCGAACTGCTGCTGGACCAGGACAGCCCGTTCCTCGAACTGTCGCCGGTCGCCGCGTACGGCACCGACTTTCCGGTCGGGGCCAGCGTGGTTACCGGGATCGGTGTGGTCGAGGGCGTGGAGTGTCTGGTCGTCGCGAACGATCCGACGGTACGCGGTGGCGCGGTGAACCCGTGGTCGTTGGCGAAGACCCGGCGGGCCGGCGAGATCGCCCTGGCCAACCGGCTGCCGATGGTGAACCTGGTCGAGTCGGCGGGTGCGGACCTGCCCACCCAGGCGGAGATCTTCATTCCGGGTGGCCGGGTGTTCCGCGACCTGACCCGGCTCTCGGCCGAGAAGATCCCCACGGTCAGCGTGGTCTTCGGCAACGCCACCGCCGGCGGCGCGTACGTGCCCGGCATGTCCGACTACACGATCATGATCCGGGACCGTTCGCAGGTCTACCTGGCCGGGCCGCCGCTGGTGAAGATGGCCACCGGTGAGGACGCCGACGACGAGTCGTTGGGCGGCGCGGCCATGCACGCGACGAAATCCGGTCTGGCCGACTTCCTCGCCGCCGACGAGCGCGACGGCATCCGGTTGGCCCGACAGTGCGTACGCCGGCTCAACTGGCGCAAGCGGGGTCCGGCGCCGCGCAACCCGGTGCCGCGACCACCGAAGTACGACCCGGAGGAGTTGCTGGGCATCGCCAGCGCCGACCTCAAGGTGCCGTTCGATCCGCGCGAGGTGCTCGCCCGGGTGCTCGACGGCAGCGAGTTCGACGAGTTCAAGCCGGCCTACGGCACCGCGCTGGTCACCGGCTGGGGCGAACTGCACGGGTACCCGGTCGGCGTGCTGGCCAACGCCCGGGGTGTGCTGTTCAGCGAGGAGGCGCAGAAGGCGACGCAGTTCATCCAGCTCGCCAACGCCGCCGACACTCCGCTGATCTTCCTGCAGAACACCACCGGCTACATGGTCGGCACCGAGTACGAACAACGCGGCATCATCAAGCACGGCGCCCTGATGATCAATGCGGTGTCGAACTCGACGGTGCCGCACCTGACGGTGAACCTGGGCGCCTCGTACGGCGCGGGCAACTACGGCATGTGTGGCCGAGCGTACGAGCCGAGGTTCCTGTTCACCTGGCCGAACGCCAGGTCGGCGGTGATGGGGCCGGCGCAGTTGGCCGGGGTGCTGTCCATCGTGGCCCGGCAGGCCGCCGCCGCGCGGGGCCGCGAGTTCGACGAGGACTCCGACGCGGCGATGCGGATGATGGTCGAGCAGCAGATCGAGTCCCAGTCCGGCGCACTGTTCCTCTCCGGTCGGCTCTACGACGACGGGGTGATCGACCCGCGGGACACCCGTACCGTCCTCGGCCTGTGTCTCTCGGCCGTCCACAGCGGACCGGTACAGGGCGCCGACGGCTTCGGCATCTTCCGGATGTGAGCGCGAGGAACGCAGCGAAGCGGAGTCCCGCAGTCGCGAACGAAAGGAGATACAGCAGGTGATTCGGAAGCTGCTGGTCGCGAACCGGGGGGAGATCGCCCGTCGGGTCTTCGCCACCTGCCGGGCGCTCGGGATCGGGACGGTCGCCGTGCACTCCGACGCGGACGCCGACGCGCCTTTCGTCGCCGAGGCCGACCAGGCCGTCCGGCTGCCCGGCAACGCGCCCGCCGAGACGTACCTGCGCATCGATCTCATCCTGGACGCGGCCCACCGGTGCGGTGCGGACGCCGTCCATCCCGGCTACGGCTTCCTCGCCGAGAACGCCGAGTTCGCCACGGCGGTCGCCGACGCGGGCCTGACCTGGGTCGGCCCGCCCGCGAAGGCGATCGCCGCGATGGGCGACAAGCTGGCCGCCAAGGCGCTGCTCGCCGAGGCCGGCGTACCGATGCTGCCCACCTGGACCGACCCGGGGCAGGTGACGGACTTCCCGGTGCTGGTGAAGGCGTCCGCCGGGGGCGGCGGGCGCGGCATGCGGGTGGTCCGCGACGCCGCCGGGCTCACCGAGGCCGTGGCCGGCGCGCGCCGCGAGGCGGCCGCGGCGTTCGGCGACGACACGGTCTTCATCGAGCGGTACGTCGAACGGGGCCGGCACGTCGAGGTGCAGATCTTCGGCGACAGCCTCGGGACGGTGGTGGCGCTGGGCGCGCGGGACTGCTCGATCCAGCGCCGCCACCAGAAAATCGTCGAGGAGGCGCCCGGCGTCCTGACCGACGAGGTGCGGGAGCGGCTGCACGAGGCGGCGGTGGCCGCCGGGCGGGCGGTCGACTATGTCGGGGCCGGCACGGTCGAGTTCCTGCTCGCGCCCGACGGGGAGATCCACTTCCTGGAGATGAACACCCGCCTCCAGGTGGAGCACCCGGTCACCGAGCTGACCACCGGGCTGGACCTGGTGCGGCTGCAACTACTGGTCGCCGAGGGCGCACCGCTGCCGCTGGCCGCGACGCCACCGGCCACCGGACACGCGATCGAGGTGCGACTCTGCGCCGAGGACCCCGCGCACGGGTACCGACCGGCGACCGGCACCCTGCACCGGTTCGCGCTACCCGGCGTGGCGGCCGAGTTCGGGCCGCTGGCCACCCCCGGCCTACGCCTGGACTCCGGCGTGGTCGACGGGTCGGCGGTGAGCGTCCACTACGACTCGATGCTCGCCAAGGTGATCACGTGGGCACCCACCCGCGCGGAGGCGGCCCGGGCCCTGGCCGGTGCGCTGGCCCGCGCCGAACTGCACGGTGTGGTCACCAACCGGGACTTGCTGGTCCGCGTCCTGCGCAGCCCGGAGTTCGCCGCCGTCGACGTCGACACCGGCTTCCTGGACCGGCACCCCGAGGTCTTCGAGCCGATCCTGCCCGCCGCCGAGGTGCCCCTGGTCGCACTGGCAGCCGCGCTGGCGTCGGCCGCCGCTCGCCGGGCTACCGCCCCGGTGCTGGCCGGCCTGCCGTCGGGCTGGCGCAATGTGCCCGCCTTCCCGCAGGTCATCCGGTTCGCCGGCCCGGACGGCGAGGCAATCGAGATCCACTACCGGCTGGACCGCTCGGGCGGCCTCGCCGAGTGGTCGGTGTCCCCCGCCGAATCCGCCGGCACCGCGACCCCGGAGGGCGGCACCGGGCCGGCGACGCCGGCCGTCGCGCTGGTCGAGGCGTGCCCGGAGCGGGTCGTGCTCGATGTCGACGGGGTGCGGCGGGCCTACCGCGTACACCGGGTGGGGTCGCAGGTCTTCGTGGCCGGACCGGACGGGGCGACGAGCCTGACGGAGCTGCCCCGTTTCCCGCTGCCCACCGCGGAGCTGGCCGCCGGGTCGCTGCTCGCGCCGCTGCCCGGCACGGTGGCCCGGGTGCACGTCCAGGTCGGTCAGCGGGTGGCCGCCGGTGACCTGCTGCTGACCCTGGAGGCGATGAAGCTGGAACATCCCGTGCTCGCCCCCACCGACGGTCTGGTCGCCGAGCTTCCGGTGCCGGCCGGCGGTCAGGTCGACACGGCCGCCGTGCTGGCCGTGGTCACCCCCGATGAGGAGTCACCGTCATGAACTTCGACCTCACCTCCGAGCAGGACCAACTCCGCGACGCCGTGCGGGCGTTGGGCCGGCGGTACGGCCACCGGTACTTCGTGGACAAGGCGAAGGCCGGCGAGCACACCACCGAGCTGTGGCAGGAGGCCGGCCGACTCGGCTACCTCGGCGTCAACATCCCCACCGAGTACGGCGGCGGGGGCGGCGGCATCACCGAGCTGGCCATCGTCTGCGAGGAGCTGGCCGCCGCCGGTTGCCCGCTACTGCTGCTCGTGGTCTCCCCCGCCATCGCGGCCACCGTCATCAACCGACACGGCACCGAGGAGCAGCGCAAACGCCACCTGCCCGGGCTGGCCGACGGCTCTCAGAAGATCGTCTTTGCGATCACCGAGCCGGAGGCCGGTTCGAACTTCCACCGCCTCGCCACGGTGGCCCGCCGCGAGGGTGACGACTGGGTGCTGTCCGGCCGCAAGTGCTACATCTCCGGCGTCGACGAGGCCCAGTTTGTCCTGGTGGTGGCCCGGACCGAGGATTCCTCGACAGGGAAGTTGAAGCCGGCGCTGTTCATCGTGCCGACCGACGCGGCCGGGCTGACCCGGTCCAAGCTGGACATGGAGATCGTGTCGCCGGAGAACCAGTTCCTGCTCTACCTGGACGAGGTGCGGTTGCCCGGCGACGCGCTGGTCGGCGGGTCGCTCGACGCCGGGCTCCCGGCGCTCTTCGCCGGTCTCAACCCGGAGCGGATCACGGTCGCCGCGATGGGCGCCGGCACCGGCCGGTACGCCATCGAACGCGCCTCGGAGTACACCGCGACCCGGAAGGTGTGGGGCGGCCGGACGATCGGCTCCCACCAGGGAGTGGCCCATCCCCTCGCGCACGCGGCGGTGCAGGTGGAGCTGGCCCGGCTGATGATCCAGAAGGCGGCGGCACTCTACGACGCCGGCCGCGACCTGGAGGCGGCCGTCTCCGCCAACATGGCGAAGTACGCGGCCGGCGACGCCGCCGCACTCGCCGTCGACACGGCCGTGCAGGCGCTCGGCGGCGCCGGCATGACCACCGAGTACGGCGTGGCCACCCTGCTCGGCGCGGTACGGGCGGGCCGGATCGCCCCGGTCAGCCGGGAGATGATCCTCAACTTCGTCGCCCAACACGTTCTCGGCCAGGACAAGTCCTACTGACTCGCCCCTGCACCCGATCGGATGCACTGCCGCCCCCGGCTCAGCGGCAGGCGGCGTCCACCCGGTGGACCGGGCGTACCCGACGGCCGAGTCCTTCCAGCAGCGAGTCCTCGACGTGGAAGTCGTGGATGCGCAGCCGGTACCGGGGCAGTTCCTCCTCCGAGGGGCAGAGCACCTGTCCGCGTACCTGGTCGACCGGTACGTACCGCACTCCGCCGCGTTCCTGCAGGATCACCATGTTGACGTCGTCGGTGGTGACCACGTGTCCACGGATCTCCTCGGTGGCGTCGACAGAGGTCGCGCCCGCTTCGCCGACCGTGGTCACCGTCAGCGGCAGCACCGGGGTACTGATCACCGGCAGCGCCGCCCAGACCAGCACCACCAGCACGGCGAGTTGGGTCACCGGGGCGAGCGGCCGAATGACCACGCTGGGCAGCGGTCCGGCGACGAAGAGGGCCAGCAGCGGTGGTCCGACGAGGAGCACGATCGGCAGCAGTTCGCCCTGCCGCCAGGCGTCGCGCAGCGTCGGCACCAGCAGCCAGAGGTAGCCGGCGTACGCCGCGACGACGATCAGGGTGCGGACGGCGGGGCGCTCGTGCAGACGTTCCGGCCGGAGCTGGAAGGCCGCCGCGAAGGTGGGCAGCAGCAGCGGAAGGTACAGCAGCGGCCAGGTCACCAGCGCCATCAGGAAGCTCGCCGCGACGAACCAGCTCGGGGTGATCTGCGTCCACCGGGCGAACAGCGGCGGGCGGGTCAGCGGATGACCGCTGGCGGCGAGCACCCCGCCGAGCGCGAACACCGCGACCAGCACGGTGGAGAGCAGGCGGGCCGCCGTGGTGAGGAAGCCGGCGAGCAGGTTGACCGGGCCCACGTTGGCCACCAGCAGCAAGGTGGTCTGCAACTCCCCGCCGGCCTCGATGCCGAGCCGCAGCACCGAGAAGATCGCCGGTACGCCGACCACCGCCGTCCAGAACGACTGGCTGGCGCGGGCCCGCCGCTCCACCTGATCCCAGCCGCCAGCCGCCTCCGTCCGCAGCGCGCCGGGGTCGGGTTCGGTCCGCCCCACCGGGATCGGCAGCACCGATGGCGGCGCGGCTGGCCGCAGCACGGGCGGCGATGGACCGTCGGTGCCCGGCTCGTCGGCGGTGGTGGCCGGTGCCGCACTCATCGTTGCGGTGCCTTGTCGTCGAAGTCCACGAGCCTCGGTACGTCGAGTGGTTGCGGCTGCCGCTTCTCGCCCCGCAGCCACGGCCCCAACGTGCGGTTGTACGCGGTCAGCCACGGGCTGGCCTCTCCGCTGCGTCCCTGCTGGTAGCTCTTGTCGAGAAAGTAGGCGACCAGGTCGCGCAGCGCCGGATCGCCGATCGGCACGCCGACGCCGAGTAGTTCGCTGGTGCCGAACGGCATGTCGACGATCTCGAACTCGGTCGGGTACCGGGCCAGGAAACCGGCGAGGATCGTCTCGTCGGAGCTGACCGCGTCGTACTTGCCGGCCCGGATGCCCTTGACGCAGTCCCAGACGTCCTTCACCACAAGCGTGCGGACCTGGTTCTTCTCCAACTCCGCCTCGGTGGTGGAACCGCCGCTGGTGCAGATCCGGTACTTCGGGTTCCGCAGGTCCTCGATGGTGCGGATGGTGTCCTTGTGCCGGGTCGGCACCAGCACCTCCTGAGTGGTCACGAAGTACGGCCCGGCGAAGCTGACGAGCTTCTTGCGTTCCTCCGTGATCGAGAAGCTGGAGACCACCAGGTCCACCACCCCGCCCTGCAGGGCCGGGATCCGGTCCTCCGTGGACACCGCCACGAACTCCAGCCGGTGCTCTCCCTCGTAGCCGAGGGAGGCGGCGATGTACCGGGCGATCTCGACGTCGAAACCGACGTGGTCGCCGTCGCGGATCTCACCCATCAGCGGTTCGTCGTCGGCCACCCCGATCCGTAGGACCGGCTGGCCCCAGATGTGCGACTCGCGGAGCTTCTCCTGCACGGACGGCAGGTCCGGCTCCTTCCGACTGTCGCAGCCGGCCGCCGCACCGAGCAGCAGGGTCAGCGCGACCGCCGCCGTGGCGGCCACCGAGCGCCACCGGGAGCTGGAGAGGCTTACACCCATTGGCAACCTCGCTACGGTTCGGTGTCTCGTGTGGCACTGAAAGTAGCCGCACGTGTCGAGGCACCACCATCCGGCGGTCGGTCCCGGCGTGTGCTCAGCGCCCGGAGAGCCGGATCAGCGACAGCAGGTGGGCGACCAGGGTGATGGGGACGCCGAAGGCGGGGACGAGGCTCATCGGCAGGGTGGACATGAGCCCGGTGTCGAGATCGGTGCGCAGCAGACCGGCTGGACTCGCCGAGTAGAGGACCCCGAGGGTGACGGCGAGAACGAGGTCGGCGATGCCCAGGGCCGTCCAGGCGACGAAGACCCGGTTGGCGCGGTCGACCACGAAGGCCGCCACCAGTGGTGCGGTCAGCCCGATGGCCACGTCGCCGAGACCGGCCGGCAGGGCGAAGCCGGCCGGCAGCGCGTCGACGGCGGCGAGCGCCAGGAACGCCAGTCCCGCGACCCGCCAGGTCTGCAACAGGGTGAGGAACCGTAGATCGAGGCTGCGGGCCCAGGCGCGAAACCGTGACGAGCGCATGGCGAGGACGAGCACCGTCAGCGGCGGGACCCCGGCGGCGAGGGCCAGAGCAACCGGCGGGTCGCCCGGTTGGGTGCGGAAGGCACCCAGGGCGCTCGCCGCGAGCGCGGCGCAGAACCAGCCCACGGCGACGATCGCGGGTGGACTCGACACCCAGGAAGACCGGGTACGCGCGGGTACGGTCACGGACTCCTCCAAGTCACTTGTGTTTTGCAAGTGACCCTAGGGAGGTAACTTGTAAATCGCAAGCGACTCGGAGGTGCGAATGCCATCGACCCGGAACCCGGCCCCCCGCTCGGACTGCGCGATCGCCGGCACGCTGGACCTCGTCGGCGACCGATGGTCCCTGCTCATCGTGCGTGACCTGCTGTTCCGTGGCGAGCTCAGATTCGCCGACCTGGCGGCCTCGGCCGAGGCGATGCCGACCAACACGCTCGCGGACCGACTACGTCGGCTGGAGGAGTGCGGAATCGTCGTACGCCGCCCCTACAGCGAGCGTCCCCGGCGGTACGAGTACCACCTGACCGAGCGCGGCCGGGCCCTCGCGCCGGTGCTGGACAGCATCGCCACCTGGGGCATCACCCACCTGCCCGGCACCCGACGGCTCGGTGCCCGCTGACGGGCCGGCGGCGCCCACACGCCCGTGGCCCCTGGCGCGGCGGGGCCCCGGTAACGGCACCGGGCGACCGGGCAGTCGGTCGTCCGGTGACGAGTGTCGTCGCCAGCAGGGCGCATTACCGACTCGCCCGGCACTGTCGCAGCTCACCGCCCATCCGGCAAGCTGTTGTTTGTCAGCTGTTCCGCGTGGTGAAGCTGGCTGCTGTTGACAGATCGGCAATCTCCGACATTCTGGACGGGTGAGACGGTTCCCAGGATCCGACGCACGGACCGTGGCGGTGGTCGCGGCCCTGGCGGCGTTCTGGCTGCTCGCGATGCTGGTGGTAGGGCGTCGGCAGGATCTGCTCGGGGTGGCGGGCGCGCTGCTCTGTGTGCTGCTCGCCACCGTCGCGGGAGTGGCCGTCACCGCTGCCCGCCAGCGTGACGCCGATGCTCGACTCGAGCGCGGGCAGCCGTCCGTGGGGCCGGGGATCGAGCCGCCCGGCATCGATGCCGACACACTGGAGACCCTGGGCGATCGGGAGGCGGTCCGCGCGATGCGGGACCGGCATCGACGCGACCGACGGGCACGCTGACCCTGCCCGGTGTCAGGAACCGGTCAGCTGCTGGTGAGCGTGGGCGAAGCCAGCCCGTTCAGGCCCCGCCCAGCCAGGCACCGGTAGGTGAGATCGGTGTCCGCGTCCGCTGGCGGCAGCACCTCAAGATTCCAACCAGCCGCCTGGCGCAGCCCACTGACCAGGCGGAACGTCTTCTCGTTGCAGACCTGCCGCACTCGGGGGTCGGCGACGATCTCGTCGTGGCCGGCGTCGACCAACGCGGCCGGCAACCGCCCCTGGGCGTAGCTCTCCCAGGTGTGCCGGGCGTCGCAGGGCGTCCGGCTGGCCTCGGCCCGCTGGGCACGCACCTGCACCGGCCCGAAACACTCCAACTCCGTCGCGCACTGGGCGCCGGCGGGAAGCGCCTCGGGGTGGGTGGCGCAACCTGGGCGGAGCATCCCGGTTGCCGCCGGACGGGCCGGGATGCTGGGCTGCGGCGACGGTCCGCCACCGGCCGCCCAGGCGCCGACGCCCGCCGAGGCGGCGAGGGCGAGCACCCCCGCAGCCCCCAGGAACCAGCGTCGGCGCCGGTTGCGCTCGGTGGATCCGCCCTCGGCCGGCGGGGCGGGGCGGCCGGGGGCGGATCCACCGGTGGCAGTACCGCCGATCGGTGCCACCCGGGGGGCCACCCCGCCGTCCGCCGCGCCCGAGCCGTCCAATGTGAGGTTGGTGAGCATGTCGCGCAGTTCCGCCGCGGAGGGCCGGTCCGCGGGATCGTTGGCCATGCCGGCCCGCAGCACGTCGATCAGGGCCTTCGGGACGCCGGGCAGGCCGGGGATCGGCTGGTGGAACATCTCCAGCACGGTGACCAGGCTCGGGTTGCGCTCGCTCTGCCAGCGCGGCGGCCGACCGTACATGACCGCGTAGAGGGTGGCGCAGAGCGCGTACACGTCGACGGCCGGCGACGGTGGACTGTGGCTGAACATCTCCGGCGGCGCGTACGCCGGCGTGAGCACCTCCAGCGCCACGGAGGCGTCCCGCATCTCGGCGACCACGGCGAGGCCGAAGTCGGCAAGCACCGCCGGGTTGAAATGCGAGTGGAGGATGTTCGCCGGCTTGACGTCGCGGTGCAGCACGCCGGCGGCGTGCGAGTGGGCGATGGCATCCGCGATCTTGATACCGAGATCGCGGGCCTCGACGGCGTCCAGCGGCGAGTTGCGCATCCGCTCGGCGTACGACCCGTCGCAGAGTTCCATGATCAGGTACGGGTGCTGGTCGATGGTGACCCCGACGTCGAACAGGTCGACCACGTGCGGGTGGGACGACATCCGACCGGCCGCTCGCGCCTCGCGCAGAAAGCGGGCCTGGTCCCGGTCGCTGGCCAGCGTCCGGTTCTCCACCTTCACGGCGACCTCGCGACCCACCGAGATCTGCGTCGCCCGGTAGACGGTGGCGTAACCACCTCGGGCAAACACCTGCAAATCAGTCAGACCAGGCACGATGGGCGTCGGCAGGGCGCCGGGCGGGGTGTCGGTCACAACTTCGAAAATACCGAACTCTGCCGGCCGCTCACTGAACCGCATCGGTGGCCGGCCCCACAGCCGATGTTCCGGCACCGCGCCGGTCGTCGTCGCGCTCCGCCTCGTCGCGAGTCGATCCGCTCCCGCCCGTCGGATCGATGATCCGCCGGCCACCGGTCGTACCCGTGGCGGTGGACCGGCGTGCGTCCCACCAGAGGCCGCCGGCGGTCGCCAACGCACCCAGGCCCTCCCAGGCCGCCACCCCGAAGAACCGCCCCGGCGCGATGTCGGCCAGCACCGCGAGGGTGAAGACCGTGAACGTGACCAGCCGGAACACCACCGTGAAGCGGTAGAAGGCACGCCACTCGGTGGCCGTGGCGAGCAGGTAGTAGACCCCCATGTTGAACGACGCCATCGAGGAGGCGGTCACGAAGACACCCGTGTAGTCGCCCGGTGCGCGGCTCGGTGGAATCTCGAAGCCGAGCATCCGCAGCAGCGCTTCCGGCCAGAGCAGGCCGACCGTCCCCATCACCAGCGCCAGCACGCCGAACACCGCGATCGTCCATCCGGCGACCGAACGCGGCAGCCTCATCTTCGCCCCCCTCGACGACACGACCGACGACATCGACGGTCGCGTGCACCCGCCACGCTAGCCGCCGGCCCCGACCGGCCACATCCCCGAAACCGGCAGATCCGCACCGGCCACCGACCGACCGGACGAATCGGACCGAGGCCCGACCCGGTTCCTCGACACCGCGCCCACAGCACGGGCACGAGCCGGTCAGCCGGGCGTACGCAGCCGGTTCAGCAGCGCCTCCGCGGCGGCCCGCTCACTGCGCTGCTCGGTGGCGTACGCCAGCCGGAGCGCGTCCTCGGCGCTGGCCTTGGCCTCCGCCGGCCGCCCGCACGCGGCAAGTGCCTCGGCCAGTACGCTCGCCGCGATCACCTGGCTGCGGACGTCCTCGGCCTGCACCCGCACCGCCCGACGGGCCCAGTCCAACGCCTGCTCGCGCTGGCCGTGGGCGAGCAGGGCCGAGGCGTAACGCGCCATCGACTGCCGGCGGGAGAAGAGCAGGGACGGGGTGGTGGCCGCCATCGTCGCGACCGGGGCGAGCAGGCCGACCGCGGTGGCGGAGTCGCCGGCGGCCAACCGCGCGGTGGCCAGCAGCACCCGGGGGGCGACCTGTGCCGGTGCCTGCGGATTGTGTGGTTCCACTGTGGTGAGCACCGCGCGGGCGTCCCGCTCGGCGGCGGCCACGTCACCCATCTCCAGCGAGACGAAGCCACGCAGCGTGCCGGCCATCCCGGTCAGCAGCGGATGCGCCGTCCGGTGGCCGTAGGCGAGCGCGTCGGTGAGCAGGTCCGCCGCGTGCTCCGGCTCGCCCAGCCCGCGGGCGACCACCCCCCGGACGACGAGCGCGAAGCCCTGACCCCAGTCGTCCGACGCGGCGGCGAAGTCCCGGTACGCCCGCCGGGCCTCCCGGTCGGCGTCGACCAGCTCCCCCAGCTCGGCGTTGGCGTACGCGTCGACGGCCCGGAGGGTGCCCACCGCCCACGCCTCACCGACCCGTTCACCGAACGGCAGGAAGACCCGGGCCAGCCGGCGCGCCTCCCGCAGCCGACCGGCGAGCAGCCGGGCGAAGGCGGTGGTGCCGCGCAGCCACGCCCGTCCGTACGGGTCCTTCAGCTCGGCGAAGAGCCGGGCGGCCCGGCCGAGCACCGCATCCGTGCCGGCGAAGTCGCCACGGGTGGTGGTCACCCAGGCCAAGTTCTGCAACGACCAGGCCTGTCCGCGACGGTCACCCGCGGCCAGACTCACCTGGTACGCCGCCGCCAGGCGGCTGCTGGCCTGGCCCAGCCGGCCCACCAGGAAGTCGGTCATGCCCAGCCGGCGCATCGCCGAGGCGCGCAGGGTGGGCAGGGCGGCGTCGGCGGCCACCTGGAGCGCCTCCCGCCAACAGGACTCGGCCCGCCGTAGGTCGCCCATCACCTGCTGGGCCTGCCCGGCGAGCAGCAGGGCGCTGGCCCGCGTCGCCGGATCTCCCGCGTTCGCGGCGATCTTCTCGGCGGAGGCCAGGGCGTCGGCCGCCCGGCCGACCTGGAGCAGGGCCCGGGCATGTGCCACCCGGTCGACCGCGGGTATTCCGTCTCGAGCCAGCTCGGCGGCGCGTTCGGCGTACTCGACGGCGAGTGCCGGCTCCCCCGCGTGCAACGCCCGTCGGGTGGCCCGGCCCAGCGCCGCCACGCCCAGCGGCGCGACCGCCCGGGCCGGGGCGTCCGGGCGTAGCGTGACCGCGTCGGCGAGCGCGGTGGCCCGCTCGACGTGCTCGGCCACGAAGTCGTCCCGCGCCCCCTCCGGGAAACCGCCAGGTCCGGCCCCGGTGCCGCCCGGGCCGGCGGTGCCGGTCGCCGGAGCCGCCCAGCGCGCTAGCGCGGCGTGCCGTTCCGCCAGCTCCGCCTTGCTGATCCCGGAGTACGCGGCCTCCCGCATCAGTGGGGTGGCGAAGGCGTACCCACTGCGGGTGCGGTGCAGCATCCGCCGTTGCAGCAGCTCCTCAACGGCCCGTTCCAACTCGACGGCGACGACGGCGGCCGGGCGGCCGTCCCGACCGGTGCGCTGCTCCCGCAGCGCCTCCAGCGCACCGTCGGGCACGGTGTCGCCGACCACCGCGGCGTCCCGTAGCACCGAGCGGGCCTCGGCCGGCAGGGCGTCGATCCGGGCGGCGAGCACCGCCGCGAGGTCCCGGGAGAGCAGGCGACTACCCAGTGAGCCGGGCGCCAGCCGCCAGGTGTTGCGTGCCCCGGCGGTGAGCGCGCCCCGCTCCATCAGCAGGGTGACCAGTTCCGCCAGGTAGAAGGGATTGCCCTGGGCGGTGGCGAGCAGCCGGTCGGCGTCGGCCTGAGGCAACCGTCCACCACCGAGGTAACTGGTCAGCAGCCGGGCCGCGTCGGCACCACGCAGCGGAGGCAGGGGCTGCACCTCGGCATCGGAGACCCGGGCCAGCGTACCGGCGGTACGGACCAGTTCGGGTCGACCGAGCAGCAGCACCAGCACCGGCCCGGCGAGCCGGGACAGCGTGATCTCCAATGCGCCGATGGTCTCCGCGGTGGCGTCGTGCAGGTCGTCCACGATCACCACCAGCGGCGCCTCCTCGGCGAGCGCGCTGAGCAGGTCCGCCACCGCGTTGGGCACCGCGTCGGCGTCGGCCGGCGGCTGCGCGCTGCTCCACTCACCCTGGTCGGTGGGGCCACCGGCGGGCAGTTCCGCGTACCCGAGCAGGGCCAGCAGCTGGTCGGTGGCGATCGGGGCCGGCTCGGTCCGGGTACGGCTGAGCCGTTGTCCGAGCCGACGCAGCCGTTCCTCCACGGCCGCCCGGGTGACCGCGGTCGCGGCGTCGTTGGGCAACCCGGTCGCGGCGCGTACCAGGTCGGCGAGGGGTGCCAGCCTTCGACGCTCGCCGAACGCCGCACAGCGCACCGAGAGGACCCGGGCACCGGTGTGCGCGGCGTACCGGCCGGCGCCGACGTCGTAGCCGGCGGCGAGGCGCTCCACCTCGGCGGCGAACCGGGACTTGCCGATGCCCGCCTCGGCCGTCATCAGCAACACCCGGGGCTCGGTACGGTCGATCACCTCGGCGAGCCGGCCGGCGACCCGGCCGATCTCGGTCTCCCGGCCCACGAACGGCGCCTCGTCGCCGAGACCGGAGCGGGTGCCGGGCGCGTCCAGCAGGCCGAGCAGCTCGTACGCCTCGACCGGCTCGCGCTTGCCCTTGAGCCGCAGCGGCCGCAGCGCCCGCCAGCTCGCGACATGCCGGGTCGCCGCGGCGGTGCGGCCACCGGCGTAGACCGCGCCGACGGCGGCGGCGTCGGCCAGCCGGGCGGCGGTGTTCACCGTGTCGCCGATGACGGTGTACTCGATGGCGGCCTGGATGCCGGCGATCACGTCGCCCGTGTTGAGTCCGACCCGCAGTCCCAGCGGTGCCCCGCCGCCCCGCTCGTCGTCGAGCACCCGGCGCACCGCCCGCTGCATGGACAGGGCGGCCCGGACGGCCCGCTCGGCGTCGTCCTCGTGCGCCACCGGCGCGCCGAAAACCGCCATGATCCCGTCACCGGTCAGCTTGTCGACGTGCCCGCCGAAGGTCTTGACCGCCCCGGCCAGCGCGGCCAGCACCCGGTCGGTGACCGCGCCGACGCGTTCCGGGTCGAGGTCCTCCGACCAGGAGGTGAAGTCGGACAGGTCGCCGAAGAGCACGGTCACCACGCGGCGCTCGGCGGCCGGCAGGGTGGCGGCGGCCGGCAGCGCGGCGCCGCAGTTGTGGCAGAACCGGGCGCCGGGCACGGCGACGGTTCCGCACACCGGGCAGGTCACGCTGGATCCAACCTCGCGTCGCCGCCGTCGGATTCCCGGCCGAGGTATTCGAGTTGGGCGCGTACCGACCATTCCGCCGCCCACCACAGCGACCGGTCCACGTCGGCGTAGACCACGGCGACCACCTCGGCCGCGGTACGCGCGCCGGTGTCCAGCGCCGCCCGGACCTGGTCGAGGCGGCCACGGCGGTGGGCGAGGTAGAAGTCGGCGGCGGCACCGCAGTCGGCCAGCGCCGGCCCGTGCCCCGGCAACGCCGGCATTCCCCGGTACGTCGAGAGCAGTTCCAGACTTGTCAGGTAGTCGCCGAGGTGCCCGTCGGGGTGCGCCACGACGGTGGTGCCCCGGCCGAGGATCGTGTCACCGGTGAGGATCAGCCGCTGGCCGTCCCGCTCGGCCAGGAAGCAGACCGAGTCGGCGGTGTGCCCGGGGGTGGCGAGCAGGCGGATGTCCAGGCCGAAGCCGGCCAGGGCCTGTCCCGGGCCGGTCAGCGGCGCACCGCCGATGGTGTGCGCCGGGTCGGCGGCGCGGACGTGCGCCCCACCGAGCATCCCGTGCAGGCGCGCCGAGCCCTCGGTGTGGTCCGGATGGCCGTGGGTGATCAGCACCAGCCCGACCGGCCCCTGCGCGACGATCGCCGCGAGGTGCGCCTCGTCCGCCGGCCCCGGGTCGACCACCACGGCCGGTTCGCCGGGCCGGGCCCGCAGCACCCAGGTGTTGGTGCCGTCGAGCGTCATCGGCCCCGGATTCGGTGCCCGCAGCAGTGTCACCCAGTCCGGCAGTTCGCTGGCGAGGGCGGTCACCGCCCCCGTCACATGCCCTCCCATGGCTGCGATCGTACGACTCCGCGGGCGTACCTCCGCGATCTTGCAGTTCCGGTCCCCGATTCGTCCTCGTTAGGGGCCTTCGTCCGGACGGAAACTGCAAGATCGCGGAGGGTCAGGAGACCTCGACGATGACCTCGACCTCGACCGGGGCGTCCAGGGGGAGTTCCGCTACGCCGACGGCTGAGCGGGCGTGGCGGCCGGCCTCACCGAAGACGGTGCCGAAGAGGTCCGAGGCGCCGTTGATGACACCGGGCTGACCGGTGAAGCCGGAGGCGCTGGCGACGAAGCCGGTCAGCTTCACGACCTTGACCACGTTCTCCAGACCGACGAGCGAGTCGATCGCGGCGAGAGCGTTGAGGGCGCAGCGCTGGGCCAACTGCTTGGCCTGCTCGGCGGAGACGCCGGCACCCACCTTGCCGGTGGCCAGGAGCTTGCCCTCGGCCATCGGCAGTTGCCCGGAGACGTACACGTGCTGCCCGGACTGGACCGCCGGCAGGTAGCTCGCCACCGGCGGCACCACCTCCGGCAGTTCCAGTCCGAGCTCCGCCAGCCTGGCGTGTGGTCCGTTGGCCACGACACTCATGCCTTCGGGCGCTTCAGGTAGGCGACCAGTTGCTCCGGGTTCGGCCCGGGGACGACGGAGACGAGTTCCCAGCCGTCCTCACCCCAGTTGTCGAGGATCTGCTTGGTCGCGTGGACCAGCAGCGGGACGGTGGCGTATTCCCACTTCTGCATCGGTGGAGGGCTCCCTCGGTGGCACGGACACTTCGGGACACAGCCTACGGTCCACCGGCCGGTCGGGGCGCGGGACGCTGCTCGGCGTCGGGCCACTGCTCGGGGGCGGTCCGTTGCTCGGGCGCGCTCGGCAGTTCGCCGCAGGGCCCGGCATGGTCGTACGGCTGGGGGCAGCGGGTGCGATCCGGCAGCAGCAGGTCGCAGAAGACCCGGTGCCGGTTGTTCTGGTCGTCGGCGGTCGACACCTCGGTCTCCCCGGCGTCGAGTTCGAGCAGAAAGTTCAGCGACGTGGCCAACCGGCCGGCCAACGCGGTGGCGGCGGCCAGGTCGGTCACCCGGATGGGCAGATGGATGACGTATCCGGGACCGTCCTCCTCCCGTCCACCGGCCGGCTCGGCACTGGCGACCGGGTCGACGGGGCGGCGGTACGACCGCTCGTTGACCGGCAGCCGGCCGGAGATGTCTCCGCCAGCGGTCCGGCTGCCCCGGCGCGGCCCGGCGGGGAACTGGGCTCGGGGGGTGTTGTCCGTGTCGCGCATGCACTGCCTCCGGGCGTCGTACCTGGTCACGGTGCCGCTCACCGGTCCGGAACTAATTCGCCCGGCCCGGACCGGGGCGTGCCGGAGCGACCGTAGGACCGCCACCCCGGTCCCATCAACAGGACGCGCGCGCCCGGTCGCCTTCGGTCACATTTGCGACACCCGACCAGCGGAAAGTTGATCGCGAACCGGGTACCGGACACACCGGGCTCCCCGCAGCGGCACCGCGGACCGCTACCCTTCCCGTCTGGACGGGCGCCCGGCCCGGCCACCCGATCCCACGCACACCGCCGGTACGCGGTGCTGCGCCGCACCCGGGGGGACCGATGACCCAGCCACCCGCCGGCGGCCCGACCGGCCCCACCGACCTCCCGCCGGCCGCTTCACCGCCCGAGTCCCCGCCGCCGGCCACCGGCCACGATGTGCCGCCCGGGCCGGCGGAGGGCGGGTACCGGCCGCAGCACGCGCCGGCCGGACCGCCACGCAAGCGGGGCCCGCTGCTGGCCTCGCTCACGCTGGTGGTGGTGCTGCTGCTCTGCGCCGGCGGCGGCGTGGCCGCCTTCCTCACCCTGCGCAACACCGAGTCTGGCGAGGGGGCGCCGGATCCGTCGGTCGCCGTCGACGACTTCCTGACCGCCGTCTACCAGGACCGGGACGCCGCCAAGGCGGCGGATCTGGTCTGCACCGCCGCGCGCGACCAGGACAAGATCCGGGCGAAGGTGGCCGAGGTCGAGGAGTACGTCGCGACCTACCAGAACCCGCAGTTCCGCTGGGACACCCCGACGGTGGACAACGAGACCGGCGACCGGGCAACCGTCACCACCACGGTGACCGTGACCACCGCCGACGAGAAGATCGCGGATCAGGACCTGCGCTTCACGGTGCTCCGTAAGACCGGCTGGTGGGTCTGCGAGGTCGCCTGAGCACGCCGGATGGATAGGCTCGACGGGTGGGAGCAGCGCAGCGACCGAACGACCGGGCCGGCCTCGACTGGCCCGCCCGCCTGCACGTGGTGACCGGCAAGGGCGGCACGGGCAAGACCAGCGTGGCCGCCGCGCTCGCCCTGGGGTTGGCCGCCGGTGGTCGGCGCACCCTGCTGGTGGAGGTGGAGGGGCGGCAGGGCATCGCCCAGCTCTTCGGCACCGAGCCGCTGCCGTACGCCGAACGCCACCTGGCCGACGCCACCGGCGGTGGCGAGGTGTCGGCGCTCGCGGTCGACGCCGAGGAGGCGCTGCTCGAATATCTCGACATGTTCTACAAGCTCGGCGCGGCCGGCCGGGCGCTGCGCAAGTTCGGGGCGATCGACTTCGCCACCACCATCGCCCCCGGTCTGCGCGACGTGCTGCTCACCGGCAAGGTCAAGGAGGCCACCACCCGCACCGTCGACAAACGGCGGGTGTACGACGCGGTGGTGCTGGACGCGCCACCCACCGGCCGGATCGGGCGTTTCCTGAACGTCACCGCCGAAACCGCCCGGCTGGCCAAGGTGGGACCGATCAAGACGCAGAGCGAGGGAGTGTCCGCGCTGCTGCGCTCACCGATGACCGCCGTGCACGTGGTGACCCTGCTCGAGGAGATGCCGGTACAGGAGACCGTCGACGCGATCGCCGAGCTGACTTCGCTCGGTTTTCCCGTAGGGCGAGTGATCGTCAACGGGACCCGGGCACCGCTGCCGACCGCGCAGGTGGTCACCGAGGCGGAATTGGCACGGGGCCTGCGCGCGGCGGGGCTGCCGGCCGGCGAGCGGATCGTCACCGGTCTGCACGACGAGGCGCGGGACCTCATGATCCGCCGGGAACTGGAGGATTCGCTCCGCACCGACCTGGTGGAGTTGGGCCCGCCCATGGTCGAACTGCCGCTGCTGCCCGACGGGGTGGACCGGGCCGGCCTGGCGGTGCTCGCCGCCGCGCTCGTGCCCGGTGATTGACTCACACCTCCCTCGGCCTGGCGCGCGGAGCCGGTCAGCCCGATACGCTCGATTGGTGTCTTCCGACAACGCCGCGCCGCCGCTGGACGTCGACCGGATCCTGGCTGACCCGGGAGTCCGGATCGTGGTGTGCTGCGGTGCGGGCGGGGTGGGCAAGACGACCACGGCCGCCGCGCTGGCGCTGCGCGCCGCCGAGCAGCACGGCCGCCGCACGGTGGTGCTCACCATCGACCCGGCGCGGCGCCTGGCCCAGTCCCTCGGCCTGACCGAGCTGGACAACACCCCGCGGCAGGTCAAGGGGATCGACGTCGAGGACAGCGGCGGCGAACTGCACGCCATGATGCTGGACATGAAGCGCACCTTCGACGACGTGGTGCTGGCGCACACCGACCCGGCGAAGGCGGCGGAGATCTTCGCCAACCCGTTCTACCAGGCCATGAGCTCCACCTTCGCCGGGACCCAGGAATACATGGCGATGGAGAAGCTCGGCCAGTTGCACGCCCGGGGCGAGTGGGATCTGATCGTGGTGGACACTCCCCCGTCGCGCTCGGCGCTGGACTTCCTCGACGCACCGGCCCGGCTGTCGCGGTTCCTCGACGGGCGGATGCTACGGCTGCTGCTCGCGCCGGCCCGAACCGGTGGTCGCAGCATGTTCAGCCTGGTCACCGCCTCCTTCGGGATGTTCTCCCGAGTGGTGCAGAAGGTGATCGGCACCCAGCTGCTGACCGACCTGTCCGGCTTCGTCGCCGCGCTCGACTCGATGTTCGGTGGGTTCCGGCAGCGCAGCGAGCAGACGTACCGCATCCTGCAGGCGCGAGAGACGGCCTTCCTGCTGGTCGCGGCGCCGGAGCCGGACGCGGTCCGGGAGGCCGCCTACTTCGCCGGTCGGTTGCGCGCGGAGCGGATGCCGCTCGCCGGCCTGGTACTCAACCGGGTGCACCAGCCGACGGTGGCCGAGCTGGGCGCGGCGGAGAGCCGCGCCGCCGCCGACCGGCTGGCCACGGCCGGTGGTCACGAGGGCACCGTCGAGGTGTTGCGGGCCCATGCCGTCCTGGTCGAACAGGCGGTCCGTGAGCAGCAGGTTGCGGCGCGGTTCACCGACGCGTTCCCGGAGGTGCCGACCGTGTCGGTGACGGCGCAGCCCGCCGACGTGCATGACGTCGACGGGCTACGGACGATCGCGGCGGCGATCGGCCACCCCTGACCCGCTGTCGGTCGGGCGGGAAGCCACCGGCCGACGGTGCCGGTTGGTCAGTTGCCGGCCGCGGCCAGGATCTTGTCCTTGCCGGTCTTGTCCTTGGCGTTCTTCTTCATCGCCGCCTCGAACATCTTGCGCCAGCTGGTGACCTGGGGATGGCGACGCAACAGCGCGCGGCGTTCCCGTTCGGTCATGCCGCCCCACACGCCGAACTCGATCCGGTTGTCCAGCGCGTCGGCCAGGCACTCGTACCGGACTGGGCAGCTCCGGCAGATCCGCTTGGCCACGTTCTGTTCGGCGCCCTGTACGAACAACGCGTCCGGGTCCCCGTTCTGACACGCCGCCAACGACGGCCAGTCAGTGATCATGCCCATCTGTACACGTCCCCCCTTGCTGTACTACCGACGCCGTCGCGGGCCAGCCGGCAATCCCCCCGGGTCGTCCGGCACGCCTTACCCCAAGGCGGCACAGACGACATGTGGCACTGTCGCCGCCTACATCATGCTCTGTAGTCGCACGATTACGCAACGTTGTCGGCGAAATCCATCATTCCGGACAACCCCGGCCACTCGGGCCTGGGACCGCCGCTTACCCCACCGAGGTCGGCAAAAACGCTGCGAGTCGCCTCCGTACGGAGGAAACTCGGCTCGAATCCACGCAACCGGACACCCGGTGCCACGCGTCTAGCACAACGAGGACGGCGCGCGCAGGAAATGGGGAAAAGACGCCCCGGCGCCCCTCGTTACCTGTTCGCGTACCCTGTCGAGGTGACCTGGATGCGGAAACGTGACCACAACGTCCTGACCAACGCCGCATCGCTGCTCATCTGTGGGCTGTTGGCCGGCGTGGTGGTCGCCGCTGCGGCCTTCCCCGCGGTGGCGATGTCGGGCCTGGCCGCGAAGGCCGGTGCGGAGACCTTCGGCGCGCTGCCGAAGGAACTCACCGTGGCCCGCGCACCGCAGATCAGCTACCTGCTCGCCTCCGACGGCAAGACGCCGCTGGCCACGATGTACGACGAGAACCGGCGCGACGTGAAGCTCGCCGACATCTCGGAGAACATGCGCAACGCGATCATCGCCGCCGAGGACCACGACTTCTACAACCACAACGGGGTCGACCTCAACGGCGTGGCCCGGGCCTTCGTCAACAACAGCCAGGCCGGTGCCGACCGCCAGGGCGCCTCGACGTTGACCATGCAGTACGTCCGGATGGGCATCGCGTACTCGGCCACCCACCCGGCCGACGTGATCGCCGCGACCGAGGACACCAGCGCCCGCAAGCTGCGCGAGATGCGGTACGCGCTCCAGCTCGACAAGGAGATGTCGAAGGACGAGATCCTGGAGCGCTACCTCAACCTCGCCGCCTTCGGCAACGGCGCGTACGGTGTCTACGCCGCCAGCCAGGTCTACTTCAACAAGCCGCCGAAAGACCTGAAGATCGAAGAGGCGGCCATGCTGGCCGGCCTGGTGAAGGCCCCCACCTCGTTCGATCCGACCACCAAGGACGGCTACCCGCACGCGGTCGACCGGCGCAACTACGTGATCGACAACATGGTCAAGACCGGCGCGATCACCCAGCAGCAGGCCGACGAGGCCAAGGCCGTCAAGCTGGTGGTCAAGGGCAAGCGGGCGCCGAACGGCTGCGTCGCCACCAACAAGAACGCCTGGGGCTTCTTCTGCGACTACTTCTACCGCTGGTGGATGTCGCAGGAGACGTTCGGGGCGACCTCGTACGACCGGGAGCGGCGGCTCAAGAGCGGCGGCTACACCATCATCACGACCCTCGACAAGCAGGCCCAGAATGGCGCCGACAAGGCGGTACGCAAGGCGAAGCCGGTGACCGCCAAGGAGGCTGCCATGGTGGCGGTGGTCGAGCCCGGCACCGGTCGGGTCCGGGCGCTGTCGGTGAACCGGAACTTCAAGCTCGACAACCCCGACAAGCCCAAGAACAAGCCGCACAGCGACCCGAAGCAGCGCGAGAAGGGCAAGCGGGGGAACTATCCCAACACGGTCAACCCACTGCTGACCGGTGGTGACGGCATCACCGGCTACCAGGGCGGCTCAACTTTCAAGATCTTCACCATCGTGGCCGCCCTGGAGAAGGGCATCCCGCTCAGCTACACCTTCAACGCGCCGCAGCAGTTCAAGTCCGAATACATCATCGACAGCAGCAGCCCCGCCGCCTGTCCGGGCACCAACCTCTACTGCCCGACCAACTCCGGCAAGAAGGCCGGTGGCGTGCAGAACATGTGGAGCGCCTTCTCCGCCTCCATCAACACGTACTTCGTCCCGTTGCAGCAGCAGGTCGGCGCGGAGAACGTGGTGGACGTGGCCAAGCGCCTCGGCATCCAGTTCCGGCAGAGCAAGGACGCGGAGTTCGCCAACACCAAGGAGGCCGCGCACCAGTGGGGCGCGTTCACCCTGGGCGTCTCGCAGGTGACTCCGTTGGATCTGGCCAACGCGTACGCCACCCTGGCCGCCGACGGCAAGTACTGCGAGCCGATCCCGGTGCAGGAGATCCGGGACCTGGACGGCAACAAGCTGGACGTGGCCAACCCGCGCTGCGAGAAGCGGATCAGCACCGAGGTGGCCCGGGCCGCGGTGGACGCGGCCCGTTGCCCGGTCGGCGACAACTCCTCCACCAGCAAGTGCGGCGGCAGCCGGACCGCGGCCCAGACCAAGTACATCGTCAACGCTCCGGTGGCCGGCAAGTCCGGCACCACCGACTCCGAGAAGAGCGCCGCCCTGGTCGCGATGACCAAGCAGTACGCGGTGGCCGGCATCATGGCGGATCCGGACTGGCCGCAGACCAACGCCAAGATGAAGCACAACCAGCCGGACGGCATCAACCCGCCGGTGTGGGAGACGCTGCGCGACGCCATGAAGGGCAAGAAGCGGATCGACTTCGAGCCGCCCGGTAAGAAGATCTCGTTGGGCGACCAGCGCACCATTCCCGGCGTCGGATGCCTGGACCTCGACCGGGCCAAGTCCCGTCTCTCCGGTGCCGGCTTCGAGCCGATCGTCTCCAGCAGCCGGGTCACCTCCGACTGCCCCGCTGGCACCGCCGCCGGTACCAGCCCCAGCGGCCGCACCATCAAGGGCGGCATCGTGACGATCATGGTCAGCGCCGGTAAGCCCAGTAACAACAACGGCGGCGGTAACGACCGTCCGGGCAACGGCTCGCCCTCCGGCCCGCCCAGCAACCCCGGGCGTCCGCCGGACCGACCCGGCGGCTGACCGCCAGCAACGCTCGAACGGGCGGGCACCCATCGAGGGTGCCCGCCCGTTCGTGTGGGTGTCCCGTGCCGCCGTCAGGAGGGCGGGCCGGATGGTCGGCCGGAAGGGCTCAGAGACCCAGTTGGCGGCGTACCTCGGCGGCCACCCGGCCGCCCTCGGCCTGGCCGGCCACCGCGGCCTGGGCCGCCTTCATCGCCGGGCCCATCTGGGCCCTACCGGTGAAGCCGCCCGCCGCGAGCGCCTGCGTGACAAGCGCGGTCAGCTCGGCGTCGGAGAGCTGCTTCGGCAGGTAACGGTCCAACACCTCACCCTCGGCGCTCTCCCTGGCGGCCTGCTCGGCGCGGCCCGCGTCGGCGAAGGCGGTGGCGGCCTCGCGGCGCTTCTTGGCCTCCTTGGTCAGCACGGCCACCACCTCGTCGTCGCTGAGTTCCCGCTTGGCTTTGCCGGAGACCTCGGCGGTACCGACGGCGGCCAGGGCCATCCGCAGGGTGGAGGTGGTCAGCTCGTCGCGGGCCTTCAGGGCGGCGCGCATGTCGGCGGTGAGGCGGTCCTTCAGCGTGCTCATGGACGGTCAAACTACCCTGATCGGCATGCGAAAGCGCACACTATTCCGGCTCGCGACGGCGACCGTCGCGACGGGTGCCGCCGCCCTGGCGTACGCCTCCCTCGTCGAGCGCAACATGTTCACCCTCCGCCGCTTCGACGTGCCGGTGCTGCCGACCGGCACCGAGCCGCTGCGCGTGCTGCACCTGTCGGACCTGCACATGACCCCCAACCAGGTACGCAAGCAGCAGTGGGTCGCCTCGCTGGCCGCTGTAGACCCCGACCTGGTGGTGGTGACCGGGGACAACATGGCGCACCCGGGCGCGGTGCCGGGCGTGCTGCGGGCCCTGCAACCCCTGCTCGACTACCCAGGTGCGTTCGTGTTCGGCTCGAACGACTACACCGGGCCGGTCTGGAAGAACCCGTTCAGCTACTTCCTGCCCGAGCGGGAGTACACCGAGGGGGTCGAGCTGCCCGCCGAGGAGCTGCGTGACGTGCTCACCGGGGCCGGTTGGGTAGACCTGAACAACCGGCGTACCACGGTCAAGGCCGGTGGCCGGGCGATCGACATCGCCGGCGTGGACGACCCGCACGTCGAGCGGGACGACTACGCCTCGGTCGCCGGGCCGATCTCCCCCGCCGCCGACCTGTCCATCGCGCTCACCCACTCTCCCGAGCCGGCGCTGCTCGACGAGATGGCCGCCGACGGCTTCGGGCTGCTGCTCGCCGGGCACACCCACGGCGGTCAGGTGTGCGTACCGGGAGTAGGAGCGTTGGTGACGAACTGCGGGCTGCCCCGGTCGATGGCGAAGGGCCTGCACCGCTGGCCTGGGTCGGACTCCTGGCTGCACGTCTCCGCGGGGCTCGGCACCCACCCGACCGCGCCCGTCCGGTTCGCCTGTCCACCGGAGGCCAGCCTGCTCACGCTGATCCCGCGCTGACCGTCCGCACCGGGGTACCGAGTTTGAGCCCCGGGACGGGTGGGCTACTATTTGTCGGCACGCCTCGGGGTGTGGCGCAGCTTGGTAGCGCGCTTCGTTCGGGACGAAGAGGTCGTCGGTTCGAATCCGGCCACCCCGACCAGGTGAGGGGCACATCCAGCCACTGGATGTGCCCCTCTTTTTGGGGCGTGACAACGCCATCGCCCGGCCGACGCATCGGGCGCGGTGAGTTTTCGTGGTCAGGTTTGGCCTATGGGTCGACGGGGATCCGCGGGCATGCACATCGACGTGGACGAGCCCGACGCCCGCAACCTGTTCTGGGAAGGGATGCGGGACGTCGCCGACGCCGCCGCACGCCATCAGGATCAAGCCCTCTACCAGGCAATCGTCAAGATCGGCAGAGCCGCTCTGGCGCAGGGCGTCGAGCTGGTGCCGTCCGGCGGGCTGTTCCTGCAGTGCCCGATCTGCGACGCCCTGCCCGGTCAACTCTGCATCAACGTGGCCGGTCACCCGCTCGGAGATCGGGAATGCCACCCGGAGCGCGTCGAGTTGGCGGCGAAGACGCTCAGCGGAGAGGCGCCCCTTCCCCCTCCGCTGCGCTGACCGCCTGGTCCGGCCGGCCGACGTCGGAGCGCCCCACCTCACCCCACCCGGCGGCGGTGCTCGCGGCGCAGCCGCGCGGCCTGTACGGCGGCGACGCCGAGGAGGACCAGGAGCACCGGGCCGCCACCGAGGACGACGAGACCGGCCCCGATGTTCGCACCGATCGCTCCGGCGGTCATGATCCGCCAGCCGAGACCGATCAGCACTCCGGCGACAATCACCGGTACGAGCGCGGACCACCAGCGCGGATCGAGTTTGTGGGTGACGGTGGCGCGAATCAACAGGGCCAGCGACACCAGCAGCAGCGCGCCGGCCACGACCACCAGGACCCGGTCGCCGGTCGGGCCCAGGCTGACCGGCTCCACCGCGTAGTCGAGCGACTCTCCCTCGGCCGCGAGCTGCCGCGCCGCCTCGCCGGTCAGGTCGCCGACGAGCCAGGCGGTCACCACCGGAGTGCTCAGCAGCAGGGCCACCGCCAGCAGCCCGAGACCACGCCTCACCACGACACCCCTCTGTCCGGCTGGGCCGCTCAGCCGCCGGGTCTGACGGCCCGGGGCAACCACCGGTAACCTCGGCGAACCAACGATAGTGATTCGCGTGGTTCCTCGTCGCCCCGGGCCGTCGTCCGGTCAGCAGTTCGTGTAGCCGTTGCCCTTCTTCGTCCAGGCGCACTTGTCGATCTGCTTGCCGCTGGCGTCGCGCAGGTACGCGGTGTCGCCGGTGTTGTTCCAGATGTAGTTGCCCGAGCCCCAGTACCGGGTACCGGCCGTGTTCGTGCCCTTGCCGGTACGGATGACGACGCTCTTGCCCTTGGCGATCTTGACGTCGCCGCTGAACTTGTAGACGTGGTTCGCCTTGTCGCGCAGGGTCCAGTTCTTCAGGTTGATGGTGCTGGACCGTCGATTGGTCAGCTTCACGTACTCGGCGTTGAGGCTGGAATTCGACCGGTTGTCAGTGCCCGGCGAGTCGTAGTAGATCTTGGTGATCTCGATGGCCGGAGTGGCGGCCTGCGCCGGGACGGCCAAGGTGAGCGAACCACCCACCACCACCGCGACCGCGGCCACCAGCCCGATGAGCCTTCTCGTCATACGTGTCAACCCCCACGGACAGCGCCGGGATCTCGGCGCGGTTGTGTCACGCCGACGCGTGACGGAGCGAGGTTAACGACGCATCACCGCGCAGTGAACACCCCGGCATGCGCTGCCACCGATTAGAGCCGACCAGCGACCCCGGCACATCCGGCCGGCATCTCCGGTCCACCCGGCCGGCTCGCTGGAATCGCCCGGTCCGACCGACCGGGCCCGCCTCACGAACATGATCAGCGGCCGAACCGCTGCGTCGGATCACGCCTTCGGCGTCCGCTTCGGACCGTCGGGCATGGCCCTCGGTCGCTCCTCCGGGTAGCCGTCCGTCCGTGCCGGTCACGGGCATGGCACCCGCCCCGGGGTTCAGAAGCCGCAGGTCATTCCGGCGGTGTGGCTCACCTGGACGGTGTGCGTGACGCAGCCCGACCGGGACACCACGTGCAACAGCAGCGCGGTCGGCTCGGCGACCCACCCGATCCGCTCGTCGTCGCTCATGGTCAGCGTCGACTGTCGCCAGGTGCTCGGTGCCACCGACAGCACCGTGCCGGCGAAGGTCGCGGTCACCGGGCGGTGCAGGTGGCCTGCGGCGACGCGTACCACGTGGGGGTGTCGGCGCAGCACCTCGGCGAGTTCGGCACCGTCGGCGAGCCGGATCGCGTCGGCGACCGGGATGCCGACCTCGACCGGCGGGTGGTGCAGGCAGACCACGGCCGGCACGTCGGGGCGCGCGGCCAGCGCGCCGTCCAGCCAGGCCAGCTGCTCCGCGCCGAGCCGCCCGCCGTCCGAGCCGGGGACCAGGGAGTCGAGCACCAGCACGGTCGCCCCGGGGTGATCGACCTGGTAGTGCGCGGAGAAGCCGCCGCCGAGCCAGGGCGTGCCCCCGAAGGCGTCGAGCAGCGACTCGCGGTCGTCGTGGTTGCCGGTGACCAGGTGCACCGGCAGCGGAAACCGCCCGAGCACCTCGCGCAGCACGGCGTACTCGTCGGGACGGCCGTGATCGGCCAGGTCGCCGGTGATGACCACGCAGTCGGGCCGGGGGTTCAGCGCCAGCACCCGGCCGAGCGCCCGGTGCAGGCCAGCGGCCGGCTCGGCACCGAGGACACCGGTGGTCAGGTGCGGATCGCTGAGGTGGGCGATGAGCATCGGGCCTCCACTCGACCGGAAATCCTCACGCTATCGCCGCCGCGTCCCGCGCGTGGCCCCACCGGCCGTGTCCACATCCTGTGGATAGCACATGTGTACGACCACAGCCGGCTCCCAGCTCCGCGTGAGTACGCTTGATCCGCGACCCGGCGCCACCGGGATCGGATCCGACCTGGGACGACGTGCGAGTGGATCACCAGAAAGTCATCCGTGACGTCACGGTCCGCCTGCCCATGGCGTCGACCGTCGCCGAGGTCTGCGATGCGGCCGTCGACACCCTCGCCCGACACACCCCCGCCACGATCGCCGTCCTGCTGCACGTGCACGGCCGGCTGCGTTGCGTCGCCGCCACCGGGTCCTGGCAGGTCTTCGCCGCCGTCGCGCCGGACGCCGGCATCGTGGGCCGGGTCTACACCGCTGGACGCTCGGCCGTCGTCCCGGACGTCGCCGCCGACGACGCGCACATCCCGGTACGCCCCGACGTCACCGCCGAGGTGTGCGTACCGGTGCTGAACCCGGCGGGCCGGACCATCGGCGTACTCGACCTGCAGTGGACCGGGACCGCCGACCTCGGCTCGTGGCAGGTGGTCGCCGAACAGGTCGCCGCCCGCCTCGGCACCCGGATCTCGGCGCTCGGTGGACCGGCGGAGAGCCGTAGCGAGAAGCTGCTCCGGCACGTCTCGGCGATGACCGCCGCCACCACCGAGTGGGAGCTGATGACGGCCGCGATCGCGGCGGCCCGGGACGTGTCGACCCTCGCCGCCGCCGTGCTGCTGCTCGGTGGCCGGGGTGGGCCGCGACTGGGTGCCCCGACGGTCGCACCGGGTGAGTTGGAGACCCGGATGCGCACCGAACTGGCCGAGCTGGCCGCCCCGGCGATCGGACGCATCATCGACCGGGCCCACCGCTACGGAGCCGGCTACACGCTCGGCGAGGCCGGCCATCCACCGACCGACGAGCATCAGCCGTTGGTGCGGGCGGGCGTCAGCACCCTGGTGGCGGTGCCGTTCGGGCCACCGGAACGCGGCGGGGTACTGCTGGTCGCCGACGAGCGGCTCCTGCGGCCGGACCCGACCACGGTCAACCTGTTGGAGTTGCTGGCCGGGCAGGCGTGGGGCCTGCTCGACCGGCTACGCACCCTGGACCGGCTGCGCGAGCAGGCCAGCTCCGACCCGCTGACCGGGCTGCGGCACACCGGCCCGTTCGGGCAGCGGATCGCCACCGTGACCCCGGGCCGCACCGCACTGCTGGCGATCGACGTGGACGGCTTCAAGACCGTCAACGACACGTACGGCCACCAGGCGGGTGACCGGGTGCTGGTCGGACTCGCCCGGGCTCTGGAGGATGCGCTGCGCCAGGGCGACGAGTTGTACCGGATCGGCGGGGACGAGTTCGTCGCGGTGATCGAGGTCAGTCGCCCCGAGGAGGCGGTACGCGTCGCCGAACGGCTGACCGAGGCGGCACGCCGGGTGGGCCGCACGATCAGCGTCGGCGTGGCCCTCCCCCGCCCCGGCGAGCCACCTGAACTCGCCCTGCGCCGCGCCGACCAGGCCCTCTACGCGGTCAAACGCCAGGGCCGCGACGGCGTCCACCTCTCCGCCGCCTAAAACCCCACCCCACCCACCCCCGCCTCCACCCCACCCCACCCCACCCCACCCCGCCTCGTTGATCAAGAAGTTTTGGTCCTCGGGGAGATCGAAAATGACGCAAACTTCTTGATCAACGCCGAGAAGTGGGGTGGGGGTGGGGGTGGGGTCAGGGGTGGGTCAGGTCTTTGGCGAGGAGTTCGGCGATCTGGGCGGTGTTGAGGGCGGCGCCCTTGCGGAGATTGTCGCCGGTGACGAAGAAGTCCAGGGCGCGCGGGTCGTCGACGGCGCGGCGGATCCGGCCGACCCAGGACGGGTCGGTGCCCACCGCGTCGATCGGCATCGGGAACTCGCCAGCCGCCGGATCGTCGACCACGATCACCCCGGGCGCGTTGCGCAGCACGTTCCGGGCGCCCTCGGCGTCGATCTCGGTGGCGAAGACGGCGTGCACCGCGACCGAGTGGCCGGTCACCACGGGTACCCGTACGCAGGTGGCGGAGACCTTGAGGTCGCGCAGTCCGAGGATCTTGCGTGACTCGTTGCGCAGCTTCATCTCCTCGGACGACCAGCCGCCATCGGCCAGCGAGCCCGCCCAGGGGACCACGTTGAGCGCCAGCGGCGCGGGGAACGGGCCGAGTTCGTCGCCGACCGCCTGCCGCACGTCGCCGGTGCGCGAGCCGAGCAGCCGATCACCGGCCACCTTCGCCAACTGGTCGTGCAGTGCCTCCGCTCCGGCCTGACCGGCCCCGGAGACCGCCTGGTACGAGGCGAGCACCAGCTCCCGCAGGCCGTACTCGCGGTGCAGCGGGGCGACCGCGACGATCATCGCGAGCGTCGTGCAGTTGGCGTTGGAGACGATCCCCCGAGGGCGGTTCCGTAGCTGTTCCGGGTTGATCTCGGGCACCACCAGCGGCACGTCTGGGTCCATCCGGAAGGCGCCCGAGTTGTCCACCACGACTGCCCCACGGTCGACCGCGATGGGCGCCCAGTGGGCGGCGATCTCGTCCGGCACGTCGAACATCGCCACGTCGACGCCGTCGAGCGTCTCCTCGGTGAGCACCTGCACGGTCAGCTCCTCGCCCCGGCAGCGGACCCGCCGGCCGGCGGAGCGTTCGGAGGCCAGCAACCGGATCTCGCCCCAGACGTTGCGCCGCCCGGTGAGCAGCTCACACATCACGGTGCCGACGGCTCCCGTCGCCCCGACCACGGCCAGGGTGGGCAGCCTGGCCACCCGGGCTACCGCCCCGTCCCCGCGTACACCACGGCTTCGGTGTCGCCGCCGAGGTCGAAGGCCTCGTGGATGGCCCGGACCGCCGCGTCGAGGTCGGTGTCCCGGCAGACCACCGAGACGCGGATCTCCGAGGTCGAGATCATCTCGATGTTCACCCCGGCCTGGCCCAGCGCGGCGAAGAAGCCGGCGGCCACTCCGGGGTGCGAGCGCATCCCCGCGCCGATCAGGGAAACCTTGCCGACGTGGTCGTCGTAGAGCAGACCCTTGAAGTTCAGCACTTCCTGGATCTTGCTCAGCGCGGCCATCGCGGTCGGACCATCGGTCTTCGGCAGCGTGAACGAGATGTCCGTACGACCCGTGCCCTCGGTCGAGACGTTCTGCACGATCATGTCGATGTTGATCTCAGCGCTCGCGACGGTGTCGAAGATCCGCGCGGCGGCGCCGGGCTCGTCGGGCACCCCGACGATAGTGATCTTGGCCTCGCTGCGGTCGTGGGCGACCCCGGTGATCAGTGCCTGCTCCACAGAGAGCTCCTCCATCGATCCGGTGACCATGGTGCCGGTGTTTGTCGAGTATGACGATCGGACGTGGATCGGCAGCCCGGCCCGCCGGGCGTACTCCACGCTACGCAGGTGCAGCACCTTGGCGCCGCAGGCGGCCAGCTCGAGCATCTCCTCGTAAGTGATCTGCCGGATGTGCCGGGCGTTGGGCACGATCCGCGGATCGGCGGTGAACACCCCGTCGACGTCGGTGTAGATCTCGCACACGTCCGCCCGCAGCGCCGCAGCCAGCGCCACGGCGGTGGTGTCGGACCCGCCCCGCCCGAGGGTGGTGACGTCCTTGGTGTCCTGCGAGACGCCCTGGAAGCCGGCGACGATGACCACCGCCCCCTCGTCCAGGGCGCCCTTCAGGCGCCCCGGGGTGACGTCGATGATCCGTGCCCGGCCGTGCACCGACGTGGTGATCACGCCGGCCTGGGAGCCGGTGAACGAACGGGCTTCGTAGCCCAGGTTGTGGATCGCCATGGCGAGCAGCGCCATGGAGATCCGCTCGCCGGCGGTGAGGAGCATGTCCAGCTCCCGCCCGGGCGGCAGCGGACTCACCTGGTTGGCCAGGTCGAGCAGTTCGTCGGTGGTGTCACCCATCGCGGAGACCACCACGACCACGTCGTCGCCGGCCTTGCGGGCCGCGACGATGCGCTCGGCCACCCGCTTGATCCGCTCGGCGTTGGCGACGGAGGACCCGCCGTACTTCTGCACCACGAGTGCCACGACGGTGCACTCCCTCCCGGTTGCCCTGAGCGTGCCGACGCCGCCGGCACCGGGGCCGGCGGCGCGGGTCGGACGACCTCAGGGTATCGGGCGTCTCTGACCGCCAGGTCAGGTGATCCCACGATCCGGCCCGCAGGCACGACGGCAGTGGCCTGCGACACGCTGGGAACGCCGGCCGTCCCGGGGCTGTGCCGAGCCCGGCCGAACACCCAGAATGACCGGGTGCCCGCCGCCCATCACCCGAACCGCCACCTGATCGCCGCGCTCGCGCTCGCCGTGCCCGCACTCCTCGCCGCCTGCTCGCCCGATCCGCCGACCGACCCCGCACCGCCCCCGACCGTCCCACCACGCCCGGCCGGCCCGGACGCGGCCCGGGACGAGTTGGCCGCCCTCGCGGCCGCCGCCCAGGACCGGCACCTGGTCGCCCGGTACACGTTGCGGGTCGACGGGTCCGCCGACCGCCTGATCGTCTTCACCAGCGCCGACGACGGAAGTTGGCGGGTGGACGTGCCGGGCGGGGCGCTCGGTGGCACAGCCGACATCGCGCTGGCCGCCATCGCGGACGGGTTGTTCCAGTGCGGGCTGCCGTCGACCGCCCGACCTGAACCGGCCAGCTGCGTACGCCTCGGCGAGCCCGACGACACGCTGCCGCGCCGTCTGGATCCCCGGGTGCAGCACCCGTTCACCGACTGGCTCGACGTGCTCACCGACCGGCGCGCCCCGTTGTCGGTGTCGCCGGCCATGGCACTGCCCGGGGCGACCGGTAGTTGCTACTCGGTGGAGACCACCGCGGCGTCGATCAATCCACCGCTGGATGTCGGCATCTACTGTTTCGACGCCGACGGCACGCCGACGGCGGTACGTGCGGCGTTCGGCACGCTGACGCTGGCCGGCCCGCCCGAACCGGCCCCGGGAACGGTCCAACTGCCCGGCCCGGTGGTCGAGGGTGAGCCGCTGGGCATGGCCGCGCCGGTGGACCCGACCACACCCGCCGGCCCGGAGCCGACCCAGTAGCGGTGAGCACGCGGGAACGCCCTGACGACCATCCCGTTACGGGTGTCCTTGCCCACATTTGACCACCCGGATTCGGGTGGCGAAATCGCCCATACGGGACACTCTTCCCATGACCGATCTCACTCCGCTGCTCGCCTTCCGCTGGAGCCCCCGCTCCTTCGACCCGGTCGCGGAGTTGACCTCGGCCGAGGTGTCGACCCTGCTGGAGGCGGCACGGTGGGCACCCTCGGTCGGCAACCGCCAGCCGTGGCGGTTCGCCGTCGGACACCGCGAGGACGAGACCTTCAAGCGGATCCTCGTCAACCTGCCGCCGGGCGAACAGCGGTGGGCCGGGCGGGCCAGCCTCCTGCTGCTCGCCGCGCGGCACGCCACCGACAACCCGTTCGCGGCGTACGACCTGGGGCAGGCCGTGGCCCACCTGACCGTGCAGGCCACCGCGCTCGGGCTGCACGTCCGCCAGGTGACCGACCTCGACCGGCACGGTCTGGTCGCCGACCTCGATCTGCCCGCCGACGTGCAACCGTACGTCGTGACGGCGATCGGGCAGCTCGGCGACCCGTTCAGTCTCCCGGCCGACCTGCTGGTCCACGAGACCTCGCTACGCCGTCGCCGACCACTCGCCGAACTGATGCTGACCTGCTCGGACCTCACGCATTGAGGGTCGCGTTGCGAGCCTCATCCCACATCCCGGACGACCCTTCCCAGACCTGACGCCCACCACGTAGTGTCACTCTGTCATGTGGCAGGCGCACCTTCTCCTTGGTCGCCGCGACGAGGCCTGACGGCCGGCACCTCGTCGCGGAGTCGAACCGCGCCGCCAGCAGTTCCCGGATCCTCCTCGGCCTCGCCGCCGACCTCCATCGCTGACGTCACATGACCACGGGAGAATTCCGCCATGGCTCACCCAGCCGGCACCACCGACATCGACTCCGATCCGTTCGCCCGGCAGCGTCCGAGCCGGATGCCGTACGCCCGGTACGAGCCGTACCGGCAGCAGTTCCGGATCGACCTGCCGGACCGGGCCTGGCCGACCCGGCACATCGAGACCGCGCCGCGCTGGTGCGCGGTCGACCTGCGCGACGGCAACCAGGCGCTCATCGACCCGATGTCGCCGGAGCGCAAACGCCGCATGTTCCAGCTTCTGGTGCAGATGGGCTACAAGGAGATCGAGGTCGGCTTCCCGTCGGCCAGCCAGACCGACTACGACTTCGTCCGGCAGCTGATCGAGCAGGACCTGATCCCCGAGGACGTCACCATCCAGGTGCTGACCCAGTGCCGGGAGCACCTGATCGACCGAACCTTCGAGTCACTGCGTGGGGCCCGCCGGGCGATCGTGCACTTCTACAACTCGACCTCCACCCTGCAACGCCGGGTGGTGTTCGGGTTGGACCGGGACGGCATCACCGACATCGCCACCAGCGGCGCCCGGCTCTGCCAGAAGTACGCCGAGATCCACACCCCGGACACCGAGATCTTCTACGAGTACTCCCCCGAGTCCTACACCGGCACCGAGCTGGACTACGCGCTGGAGGTGTGCGCGAAGGTCACCGAGGTGATCGACCCCACCCCGGACCGCAAGCTGATCGTCAACCTGCCCGCCACCGTCGAGATGGCCACCCCGAACGTGTACGCCGACTCGATCGAGTGGATGCACCGGCACCTGCCGCGGCGCGACAGCCTGGTGCTCAGCCTGCACCCGCACAACGACCGGGGCACCGGCGTGGCCGCGGCCGAGCTGGGCCTGCTGGCCGGCGCCGACCGGATCGAGGGCTGCCTGTTCGGCAACGGTGAGCGCACCGGCAACGTCGACCTGGTGACCCTGGGGCTGAACCTGTTCTCCCAGGGCATCGACCCGATGATCGATTTCTCCGACATCGACGAGATCAAGCGGGCCGTCGAGTACTGCAACCAGCTGCCCGTGCACGAACGTCACCCGTACGCCGGAGACCTGGTCTACACCGCCTTCTCCGGCTCCCACCAGGACGCCATCAACAAGGGGTTCACCGCGCTGGAGGCCGACGCGGCGGCCGCCGGGGTGCCGGTCGACGAGTTCACCTGGGCGGTGCCGTACCTGCCGATCGACCCGAAGGACCTGGGCCGCAGCTACGAGGCGGTGATCCGGGTCAACTCGCAGTCCGGCAAGGGCGGCGTCGCGTACATCATGAAGACCGAGCACCAGCTCGACCTGCCCCGCCGGCTCCAGATCGAGTTCTCCGGCGTGGTGCAGCAGGTGACCGATCACGACGGCGGTGAGGTCGACCCGGCCACCATGTGGCAGATCTTCGCCGGGCAGTACCTGCTCGACCACCAGCGCGACCCCGCGGTGGCGCTGTCCGACTACACGATCGGTACCGCCGACGGGAAGGTCGAGATCACCGCCCAGCTCCACACCGGTGGGCAGGAGCGCTCGATCACCGCGATCGGCAACGGCCCGATCGACGCGTACGTCAACGCGCTGGGCACGGCCGGGGTGAGCGTACGCGTGCTCGACTACCACGAGCACGCGCTCTCCTCCGGTGGGGACGCCCAGGCCGCCGCGTACGTCGAGTGCGAGGTTCAGGGGCAGACGGTGTGGGGTGTCGGCATGGACGCCAACATCGTCACCGCCTCCGTCAAGGCGGTCACCAGCGCCGTCAACCGCGCCCGCGGCTGATCCGACCGGCAGGGCCCCGTACCGGCACGGGGCCCTGCGTCATCTCCGTGGCGTGGAGACCGGCATCGAGTGACAGGGCTGGGCCGGTGGCGGGCGACGGGCCGGCCGGTGGACCAGCAGGGCGGCGATGAGCGCCCCGGCCAGCAGCAGACCGGCACACCAGAGCAGCGCGCCACGGTACGCGGCGGTGAGTTCGGCGGGCTGTTCGTACCCGGTGCCGGTGAGCCCGACCAGCAGCGGCAGGGCCGCCACCGCGAGCAGCCCACCGACCCGCGAGGCGGCGTTGTTGAAGCCGCTGGCCACTCCCGCGAATCGGTCGTCGACCGCGGCCAGCACCGAGGCGGTGAGCGGCGCCACGACCAGGGTCAGCCCGACTCCGAAGATCGCCACCCCCGGCAGCACCTGCCCCCAGTACGACGCTCCCGGCTCGATCTCGCGCAGCATCAGCAGCCCGACGGCGGCCAGCACCGGCCCGACGGTCAGCGGCAACCGGGGCCCGATCCGCGTCGACAACGCACCGGTCAGCGGCGAGCCGACCAGCAGCAACAGGGTCATCGGCAGCAACGCGAGGCCGGTGAGCAGCGCCGACCACCCGACCACGTTCTGCAGATACACGGCGATGAAGAAGGTGAACCCGCCGAGAGCGGCGTAGACCAGCACGGTGAAGAAGTTCAGCACCGAGAACAACCGACTGCGGAACAGCCCGGTCGGCAGCATCGCCGTCTCCCCCCGGCGCCGCTCCAGGACCACGAACACCACTGCGGCCACCACCCCGGCCAGGGCCGCCGCCACCACCGCCGGTGAACCCAGGCCCCGGTCGGGGGCATCGACCAGGGCGTACGTGACACCGGCCAGGGCGAGGGCGCCGAGCAGGGCACCGGCCACGTCGAACTGGCGGGTTCCGCGCTTGCGGGACGCGTTCTCGTCCCGGCTCTCGGGCACCCAGCGCAGCGTCGCCAGCACCACGAGCACCGCCAGCGGCACGTTCAGGAAGAAGATCCACCGCCAGGAGAGGGCGTCGATGAGCCAACCACCGATGAACGGCCCGAGCGCGGTGGAGACGCCGGAGAGTCCCGACCAGGCTCCGATCACCTTCGCCCGGTCGTCGGGATGGAAGCTGGCCTGAAGCAGCGCCAGCGATCCCGGGGTCAGCAGGGCGCCCCCCGCACCCTGGAGGAACCGCGCGGCGATCAGCCAGTCGGTGCGTAGCGCCAGCCCGCACAGTACGGAGGCGGCGGTGAACCAGACCACGCCGAGCAGGAACACCCGACGACGCCCGAAGCGGTCCCCCAGCGCGCCGCCGAGCAGGACGAACGCGGCGAGGGTCAACAGGTAGCCGTTGATGGTCCACTGGAGACCGGACACCGACGCGCCGAGGTCGGCACCGAGGTGGGGCAGCGCCACGTTGACCACGGTGCTGTCCAGGAAGACCATGCCGGAGGCCAGCACGGCGGCGGCCAGGGTGCCCCGGCCGGCGGTGCTGCGCAGGCGGAGGGCGGACGTGTGTTCGGGCATGCCCACCAATCTGCCGTGCGCCATCCGCCAGACACCACGAAACGCCGAAACCCTGGCCGGGTACTGTGCGGGATCGCCGGAAGCCCGCAAGCTGGAAAGGTGTCGTCTGTGCGTACCAGATCAGGATCGCGCGCCCCGGTGGCGCTCGCGCTCGTCGCGGCGCTGACCCTCGGCGCGGCCGGCTGCGTCCCGCTTGAGCAGGAGCCGGCCACTCCGCCGACCGGCGGCGGCAACATCAACCAGATGCTCGCGGAGCTGACCGTCGCCGAGGCGGGCTCGATGCGCGGGTACAGCCGCAACCGTTTCCCGCACTGGCGCAAGACCGGCCAGAACTGCGACGTCCGCGACACCGTGCTGGAGCGGGACGGCAAGTCCATCGAGCACTCAGGGTGCAACGTGGTCGGTGGGCGGTGGGAGAGCGTCTACGACGGCCGCACCTTCACCGACCCCTCCGACGTGGACATCGACCACATGGTGCCGCTCGCCAACGCCTGGCGCTCCGGTGCCGACGAATGGGACGACTCGAAGCGCGGTGACTTCGCCAACGACCTCGACCGCCCGCAGCTCTTCGCGGTTTCCGCCTCGTCCAACCGGGCAAAGGGTGACCAGGACCCGTCCCAGTGGAAGCCGTCAAACCGGTCATACTGGTGCCAATACGCCGGGGACTGGGTGGCGGTGAAGCACCACTGGCGGCTGACGGTGACAAGCGCCGAGCAGGCCGAGCTGGCCGACATGTTGGAGGGCTGCACATGGGAGAGCAAGCCGTAACCGGGGCCGACGGTGCGCCGGCGCCCGAGCGTACGCCGGACCCGGGCGGCGAGGACGCGGCGGCGGCGACCGGCAGTCCCGGCCCGGCCACGGCCGGCATGACCGCGGACGGTGCCCCCGCGGGTGCGGTGGAGGTGCCGGGCGCCGGGATGACCGCCGACGCCGGCGGTGCCACCGGCCCGCGGAGCCGCACCGCCGACATCGTGCCGGGACCGGGCGGCGTGATGACCGACGAGGTCGGTGTGGTGACCGGCGAGCTGACCCTGCGCACCAACTTCGCCGACGGGCGGGTCAGCCTGCACGTGCAGTACAAGGACGCCGACGAGTGGTACGCGGTCACCGGCGGCAGCGCACCGCTGCCCGACGCCGCCGGGCTGGACGCGGTGCACGAGATCGCCGTCGGTCTGCTGCACCGGCCCGAAGGCTGACCGCGTCACGGTGACGGCCCGGCGGACCGGCGACACGCAGTGTCCGGCGGGCCCCTTCGGACGCTCTCGGTCAGCAGGGGCCCGCCGGCAACAACTACACGAAGGAGCCGGGCTCGGTGGGGGCGGAGACGACCGAGGGCTCCTCGCCCTCGCCCGCCGGCCGCGTGATCTGCACGCTGACCTTGTGCGGACGCAGTTCCCCGCTGGCGATCTGCTCGGCCCAGTGGCAGGCCACCCGGCTGCCGCCGATCTCCCGCAGTTGGGGCCGCTCGTCGGCGCAGCGGGTCGGCTGCGCCCACGGGCACCGGGTGTGGAAGCGGCAGCCTGACGGGGGGTTGGCCGGTGACGGCAGATCGCCGGCGATGAGGATCCGCTCCCGGCGATCCTCGACGTCCGGGTCGGGCACCGGCACCGCCGACATCAGCGCCCGGGTGTACGGGTGCAGTGGTTCGGTGTAGAGCCGGTCGCTCGGCGCCTCCTCGACCAGGGCGCCCAGATACATCACCCCGACGGTGTCGGAGATGTGCCGGACCACCGCCAGGTCGTGCGCGATCACCAGGTAGGTCAGACCGAGATTGTCCTGCAGTTCGTCGAGGAGGTTGACCACCTGGGCCTGGATCGACACGTCGAGGGCGGAGACCGGCTCGTCGGCGACGATGAGTTCCGGCCCCAGCACCAGCGCCCGGGCGATGCCGATGCGTTGCCGCTGGCCACCGGAGAACTCGTGCGGATAGCGGGAGAGCGCCCAGCGGGGCAGCCCGACCTGGTCCAGCGTCTCAGCGATGATCTTGCGACGACCGTCCCGGTCACCACCGATGCCGTGCGCCTGTAGCCCCTCGGTGAGGATGGACTCGACGTTCTGCCGGGGATCGAGGCTGGACATCGGGTCCTGGAAGATCATCTGCATCCGGCGACGCATCGCGCGCAGCTTGTTCGGCACCAGCGTGGTCAGCTCGACCCCGTCGAAGCTCACCTCGCCGGCGGTCGGCGGGGTGAGCTGAAGCAGCGCCCGCCCGAGCGTCGACTTCCCGCAGCCCGACTCGCCGACCAGACCGTACGTCCTGCCCCGCGCGATGCGCAGGTCGACGCCGTCGACCGCCTTGACGTGGCCGACCGTACGGTCGAACAGCACCCCCCGCTTGATCGGGAAGTGCACCTTCAGGTCCCGTACCTCGACGAGGGTGTTTTCTCCGGTCATGACGGCACTCCGCTTCGCTGCGTGCCGCCATGAGGCACCACCACACTGAGCCGAATGATTCGCTCGCTGCGCTCGCTCATGGCGTCTCCTCCTCGCTGGGGGCGGCGGCCAGGCCCGGCACGGCCGGTGGTTCGTCCGGCACCGCCTGCGCGGGCACCGAACCCGGGGTCGCCTGTCCCGGTACCGCCGCCCGAACCTCGTCGCCGGGCGTCAGACCCGGCAGCGGGGCCGGGTTGACGCAGCGGTAGCTGCGACCGTCGTGGGTCAGCACCAGTTCCGGTGGTTCGCCGACGCAGGCATCCACCCGGCGGTCGCAGCGCGGGGCGAAGGCGCAGCCGTCCGGCCAGGGCAGCAGATCCCGCACCGAGCCCGGAATCGGGTTCAGCCGCTCACCGCGTCCCGCGTCCAGGCGCGGCACCGAGCCGAGCAGCCCCACGGTGTACGGGTGCCGGGGCTGACGGAACAGCGGACGTCGCCGAGCGGTCTCCACCACCCGCCCGCCGTAGAGCACGTTGATCGTGTCGCACATGCCGGCCACCACACCCAGGTCGTGCGTGATCATCACCAGCGCGGTGCCGGAGTCCCGGACCAGGTCCTTCAGCAGTTCCAGGATCTGCGCCTGGATGGTGACGTCCAGGGCGGTCGTCGGCTCGTCGGCGATGAGCAGCCGGGGCTGGCAGGCCACCGCCATCGCGATGAGGGCGCGTTGGCGCATGCCACCGGAGAGCTGGTGGGGATACTCCTTCAGCCGCCGCTTCGGGTCGGGGATGCCGACCCGGTCCAGCAGCTGCGCCGCCTCCTTCGACGCCGCCTCCCCCCTCATCCCACGGTGCCGGGTCAGCACCTCGGTCACCTGGATGCCGATCGGCACCACCGGGTTCAGCGAGGACAGCGGATCCTGGAAGATCATCGCGACGTCCCGACCCCGGATGTCCCGCCGCGACCGGTCGTCGAGCTGGAGCAGGTCGGTGCCGTCGAAGACGGCCTTGCCGGTCACCCGGAGGCCGGGCTGCTTGGGCAGCAGGCCCATGATCGCCAGTGAGGTGACCGACTTGCCGCAGCCGGACTCGCCGACCAGGCCGACCACCTCGCCCGCGTCCACGGAGAAGGAAACTCCGTCCACGGCCCGGACGGTCCGCTGACCGCGTCGGGCGAAGCTGACGGAAAGATCTTCGACATCAAGCAGTGCCATGCCGCACCGCCCTTTCGTTCACAGCCACGGAGGTCACGTGCGCGCTTCTCATGCTCGGCACGCCTACTTCCGCAGCTTCGGGTCGAGGGCCTCACGCATCGACTCACCGAGCAGGGTGAATCCCAGCGCGGTGATGATGATGGCGACCGCCGGGTAGATGGCCAGCTCGGGCCGGACGCCCAGTTGGTCCTGCGCGTCGGCGAGCATGACGCCCCACTCGGGGGTTGCCGAGTCGGGGTTGCCCAGCCCGAGGAAGGACAGTGCCGCCGCTTCGATGATCGCGGTGGCCAGGGTCAACGTCGCCTGGACGATGACCGGGGCGAGCGAATTGGGCAGCACGTGGGCCAGGGCGATCTTCGACTTGCGTACCCCGAGCGAGGTGGCGGCCAGCACGTAGTCGCTGTTGGACTGGGCGATCATCGAGCCGCGCAGCAGCCGGGCGAAGACCGGCACCGAAACCATTCCGACCGCGATCATGACCGTGGTCAGACTCGGTCCGAGCAGTGCGGCGATGCTGACCGCGAGCAGCAGGCTCGGCAGCGCCAGCAGCATGTCGATGAACCGCATCAGGGTGCTGTCGACCCAACGGCCCCAGCGCCCGCCGAGGCCGGCGGCGGCACCCGCGACACCGCCGATCAGCACGCCGACGGCGAGACCGATCAGGGTCGCCACCACGCCGACCAGCAGGGTCTGCCGGGCCCCGACGATCATGCGGCTGAAGACGTCCCGACCCTGGTGGTCGTAACCGAACCAGTGTTCGCTGGAGGCCCCGGGGATGACCCCCGGTTTGATGACGCCCTCCCGGATGCCCATCGTGTCCGTCGGGCCGTACGGCACCAGGAACGGGCCGATCAGCGCGACCAGGACGAAGACGGTGAGGATGACCGCGCCGATGATGGCGGCCGGGTTACGCCGCAGCCGGCGGAAGGCGTCCTGCCAGAGGCTCACCCCCCGCTCCTCGTCGCGGGCGGCCAGTTCGGCGAGCCGGTCGATCTTCTCTCGCTTCTTGCCGCCGATTGTCGTCATCGGACCCTCACCCTCGGGTCGATCAGGCTGTAGGAGAGGTCCACTATCAGGTTCACCAGCACGTACACCACCGCGATGATCATGATGAAGCCCATCAGGACCGGGTAGTCGCGCTGGTCGATGGAGTCGGCGAGGAAGGCGCCGATCCCGCTGAACGCGAAGACCGTCTCGGTCAGCACCGCGCCGGAGAGCAGGCCACCGGTGAGCAGACCGATCGAGGTCACCACCGGGAGCATGGCGTTGCGCAGCACGTGCCGGCGGCGGACGACGTTCTCGGTCAGGCCCTTGGCCTCGGCGGTACGCACGAAGTCCTCGTTGAGCACCTCGAGCACGCTGGCCCGGGTGATCCGGACGATGATCGCCAAGGGGATGCTGGCCAGGGCGAGCGCCGGCAGCACGAGATGCATGAGCGCGTCGGCGGCGGCGTCCCACTCCCGGGTCATCAGCCCGTCGAGGACGAAGAAGTTGGTGATCCGGGTGGCATCGATCGTCGGGTCCTGCCGGCCGCTGGAGGGGAACCAACCGAGGTTCTCCGAGAAGATCGCCTTGAGGATGTACGCCAGGAAGAAGACCGGGATGCAGATGCCGATCAGCGACCCGCCGACGGAGGCGTGATCGAGGAACCGGCCACGACGACGGGCGGCCAGGTAGCCCAGCGGGATGCCGATGCCGACCGCGATCACCATCGCGGCGATGGTCAGCTCGACGGTGCCGGGGAATCGTTGCAGGAACTCCGTCGTCACCTCGCGCTTGGTCGAGATGGACGTACCCAGGTCGAGGCGGATCATCCGACGGACGAACCGGCCGTACTGGATCAGGATCGGTTCGTCGAGACCGAGATTGCGGCGGATCGCGGCACGCATCTCGGGTGTGCCCCGCTCGCCGAGAATGGCGGTCTCGGGGCCTCCGGGCAGTCGCCGGAGCCAGATGAACAACAGGATGGAGAGCCCGAACAGCGTGGGTATCAGCTGAAGCAGGCGTCTGACGATGAACCGGAACACGGCGGCCTCGGAAGGGGGCAAGGGATCACGGGCGGGCGCTGTGGGTCACAGCGCCCGCCCGTGGTCGGTGCGTCAGATCAGGACTTGAACTCCGCGGTGGCGAACCGCTCGTCGGTGAGCGGGCTCGCCTTGACCCCGGTCACGTCCTTGCCGAACACGATCGCCGGCGGCGAGTGCGAGATCGGCACACCGGGCAGGAAGTTCATGATGTCGGCGTTCAACTCCTTGTAGAGCGCCACCTTGGCCGCCTGGTCCGCGGTGGTGTCGGCCTGCCGGAACTTGTCGAACAGGGCCTTGTTGTTGAAGCCCCACTCGTCCTTCTGCCGGTCGAAGAACGTGCCGATGAAGTTGTAACCGTCACCGTAGTCGCCGGTCCAGCCGAGGAAGTGCAGGTCGTGCTCGCTGCCCGAGGTGGTGGCGTTGAGGTAGTCCGGGCTCCACTTCAGCGGAATCGGCTCGATCTTGATGCCGGCCGCCTGGAGGTCCGCCGAGACCAGCTCGAACAGGTCCTTCGGGTTCGGCATGTAGGGCCGGGTGACCTCGGTCGGGTAGTGGAACCGCAGGGTCAGGTCCGAGGCGCCGGCCTCGGCCAGCAGCGACTTCGCCTTCTCGACGTCGTACTCGTACTTGGTGACGTCGCCGTTCCAACCCTCGACCGTGTCGGGGAAGAAGTTCACCGCGACCTGGGCACCCGGGGGCAGCTTCGAGTCGACCAGCGCCTGCCGGTTGACGGCGTGGGCGAGCGCCTGCCGGACCTTCAGGTCCGCCAGCTTCGGGTTCCCCTTCTGGTTGATGGCCAGGTAGAGGATGTTGAAGGCCGGGCGGGTCAGGAGGTTGAAGCCCTCGTCCTTGAGCGGCTGGACGTCGGCCGGGCCGACCAGGTCGTAGCCCTGGATGTCGCCGGCGCGCAGCGCCTGCTTACGGGCGTTCTCGTCCGAGATGGTCTTGAAGATCAGGCTCTTGAGCTTGGCCTTGTCGCCCCAGTAGTCCTCGTTCCGCTCCAGGGTCAGCGTCTTGTTCGCGATGTCCCAGGCCTTGAACTTGAACGGACCGGTACCGGTCGGGTGCGCGGTCGCGTAGGCCGGGTACTTGATGTCGTCCGCGCTGCCCGAGACGTTGCTGGCGTCGTACTCCTGGAGCGCCTTCGGGCTGTGCATGGAGAAGGACGGCAGCATCAGGGCGGCCGGGATCTTGCTGGAGACCCGGCTGAAGGTCAGTGCGACCGTGGTGGGGTCGGTGGCGGAGCAGGACTTGAAGAGGCTCTCGCCGAGGGTGTCGTCCTCGTTGGCGGCGAAGCCACCCATGACGTCCTGCCAGTACGCGGTCACGTCCGGGCTCTGCATCAGGCCCTTGGCGTTGTACCAGCGGTCGAAGTTGACGCACACGGCCTCGGCGTTGAAGTCGGTGCCGTCGTGGAACTTCACGCCCGAGCGCAGCTTGAACGTCCACGTGGTGCCCGCGGCGTCCGGCTCCCAGGACTCGGCGAGGCCGGGGCTGACCTTGGTGCCACCCTCCTCCGGGCGGACCAGCGTCTCGAACACCTGGCGGGCCACGCGCAGCGACTCACCGTCACTGGCGAAGCTGGGGTCGAGCACCTTCGGGTCTCCGGCGACGCCGAAGACCAGGGTGTCCTTGCTACTACCGCTGGAACCTTCGCGGTCGCTCTCGGCACAGCCTGCTACCGCGAGGGCCGCGGCCGCCACGGCCGCGATAGCGACCTTCGGCCTGGATGCACGCATGGTGCTTCACCTCGTCCTTGGGGGTACGGACAACGTGGTGACAGGGTCACCGATGGCCGTGACCTTAGCTCCCGTTCGGACCGGCGGGAAACGGCGCTGGAAGCTCTTGGTACCGGATCGTGTCCTTAGTGCCTGGCCCCGGTCACGTGGACCAGCGGGCTCGCGGACAAAACCCCCCAACAACCCCAAACAATCGATACCATTCTGTTACATCGATTGATCGGATAATCAGCAGTGTGTCATACCGTCGGCAGGCACCGGTCACGGTGTCGGCGGTGTGGGGCAGGAGGGCAGACGTACCAGATCGAAGCCGGCGGCCCGTCGGTCGAGTTCCGCCGCAGCCGCCGTCTCGCCGCGGGCGCTCGCCTCGCGGAGCTGGCGCGCCTTGCCCGCGAAACACCACCGGACGGCGGCAAGCACCAGCAGGGCGGCCAGCACCGACGGCGCCCACGGCCGGTTGTCCCGCTCCGCCGCACCTCGACCCTCCTCGCGCCCCGGGCACCCGGTGCGGCCGGCCGCTACCAGCAGGTCACCACCGACGGGCAACCGCCACGGGCCGCCGCTCGGCGGACCCGTCAGACGGCGCGACGGCCCTCGAACGCCCGGCCCAGGGTGATCTCGTCGGCGTACTCCAGGTCGCCGCCGACCGGCAGCCCGCTGGCCAGCCGGGTCACCGCGATCCCCATCGGCTTCACCATCAGCGCGAGATAGGTGGCGGTCGCCTCGCCCTCGGTGTTCGGGTCGGTGGCCAGGATCAACTCCCGCACCTCACCGCCGCCGAGACGGGTCATCAGCTCGCGGATGCGCAGGCTGTCCGGCCCGATGCCCTCCAGCGGATTGATCGCCCCGCCGAGCACGTGGTACCGGCCGCGGAACTCACCCGTCCGCTCGATCGCCACCACGTCCTTCGGCTCCTCGACCACGCAGATCACCTCGTCGGTGCGGCGCGGGTCGCGGCAGATCCGGCACGTGTCGGACTCGGCCACGTTGTAGCAACTGGTGCAGAACCGCACCAGCTCCTTGACCTTGCGCAGCGCGCCGGCCAGCCGGTTGACGTCCGCCGGGTCGGCGGACAGCACGTGGAAGGCGATCCGCTGGGCACTCTTGGGCCCCACGCCCGGCAGCCGGCCCAGCTCGTCGATCAGATCCTGGATCGCGCCCTCGTACATCTGCGGGCTCAGAACCCGGGCAGGCCGAGGCCGCCCATCCCGCCCGCGACCGGGCCCATCTTCTGCTCGGTCAGCTCGCGGGCCGCCTCGCTGGCGTTGTGCAGTGCGGCGACGACGAGATCCTCAAGGGTCTCCACGTCGTCCGGGTCGACGGCCTTCGGGTCGATCTTGATGCTCTTGACCTCGCCGGAGCCGGCGACGACAGCGGTCACCAGGCCACCGCCGGCGGTGCCGGTCACCTCGGCCTCGGCCAGCTCAGCCTGCGCCTTGGCGATCTGCTGCTGCATCTTCTGCGCCTGCTTCAGCATCTGCTGCATGTTCGGCTGTCCACCAGGCCGCACGATGACTCCCTCGACTCGCCATTTCCACCGCCGCCCACCCTAACCCCACCCACCGACCACCCCACGCGCCGCACCCCACGCCGCCAACCACCCCGTCGATCTTGCACTTTTGGTCGCCGTTATGCCGGTTTTGCACACCTTTGCGGAGGCGAAAAGTGCAAGATCGCGGGGGACGGGGATGGGGGCGGGGTTAGTCGTTGATTTTTTCGACGGTGCCGAAGGCGTCGCGGAGCAGGCGTACGGCCTGTTCCTCGCTCGACTCGCGGGCGGTCTTCTCGTCGACGATCTCGTCGAGGGGCTCGTCGCCCGGGTCGAAGCCCTCGTAGGCGGGGGTGGCGGGCGATTGAGCAGCGCCGGGACGACCCGCGCCACCGCGCAGCGGGCCGTCGAAATCCGGGTCGTACGGCGGCTCGCCGGCGAACTCCACGTCCGCCGTCTGCCGGGCTCCCTTGGTGGTACGCGTCCCCCGCCCGGCCGCTGCCGCCCGGGCCGCCGCGATCGCGCTGCTCACCGGGGCACCACCGGAGCTGCCACTGCCGGTGGGCGCTGCCGCCTGGCGCGGCGCGGCACCGGGCCCATGGCCACCCGGCCCACCGTTCGCCCGAGCCCCACCCGAACCGGCGGTCGTCGCCGCTCCAGCCGATCCGACGGTCGCCCGCGCGGTACCCGGCACCCCGCTCGCGCCGGTTCGGCCCGGGTCGACAGAGGTCCGCGCCCCGTCCGGCCCGCCGGTCGTCCCGGTGGCATGCGTCCCCGCGCCGTCCGAGCCGGCGACCGGTGAGCCGTCACCCGCGCCACGGCTAGAGCCGCCGCCCGACGCAGCCGGGCTCGCCGAGGTGTGCGAGGTGACCGCCCGAGGGTCGCCCGACGCATCGCCTGACCCACCGCCGGGACGTGCCGCCTCCGGCCAGTCGTCGTCGGCAGCGGACGGGGCGCTGCCACCTGGGCGGGCCGGCTCGGGCCAGTCGTCGTCGCCGTCCTCAGCCGTGGTGGCAGCCGAATCATCCGACCGCTGAGCGCCGCCGGAGCGGCCTTGGTCGGCCCGGCCCGCCGGCACCTGCGGACTGGCGTCGACCGGCGTCGGGGTCGGGCCGGGAGCGGACGGGCTGCGGTGCGGACCAGGCGACGCCCCGCCCCGTTCGCCGGCCACCTCGCAGCGGATCTGCCAGCGCCCGCCCAACTCCTCGTAGAGCGCGTCGGTGAGCACCTGCGCGTGGTCGGACATCATCCGGGCCAGCACCGCCGACTTCACGGTCAGCACGAGGGTGTCCCCGTCGAGGTCACGGACGACCGCGTCGCGCATCAGCGCGGCGATCCGCTTGTTGCTCCGGTTGACCTTGCCGACCACCTCCGGCCAGACCCGGCGCACCGCGACCGCGTCCAGCACGCCGGGGCTCACCGCGCCGGGGCGGGGCGGCTCCGGGGTCGCCGGATCGGGCATGACGGCCGACGCCGGCACGGGTCGCCGGGGCGTGGCCGCGCCGTTCGGCACACCGTCCTGGGTGCCATCGGGCCGCGCCGGACGGCCGTCACCGGGTCCGCCGGCCGGACCGGCGGCGGTCCCGTTCGTGCCGGCGCGGTGACCGTCGGCTCCGCCACCCGCTGCGGCACCGCCCGCCCCAGGACCGGCGGTCGAGGTCACTCCGTCACGACCGGCGCTCTCGGTCGCCCCGTCACGACCGGCGGTCGAGGGCATTCCGTCACGACCGGCTGCCGGGTTCGTGCCGCCCCGACCGGCGTTCCGAGCCGCGCCGCCGGAAGCGGCCGACGGCGACCCGTCGCGATGACCGGTCGCCACGTCGGCACGGAACGAGTGGGGGTGGCCGTCGCCGCGATCTGCCGACGGGGACGCGCCGTCGTGGCCGGCAGCCGGGGCGGCGCCCGCACCGGGTGCTGGCGAAGTGGCGGTAGCCGGCGCGGCAGCGCCGGTCCCGGCCCGGTTCGCGGCGGCAGCCGCGGGCACGGCGGGAGGCTGGGTGCGTACCGCCGGGGGGTTGGTGGCGGGCTGCGGCGCGTCGGTGCCGGCGAGGGTGAGCCGGCGCTCCATCCGCTCGACGCGTTGGAGCAGGCCGCCGGTGGAGTCGTCGACGCCGGGCAGCAGCATCCGGGCGCAGATCAGTTCGAGCAGCAGCCGGGGCGCGGTGGTGCCGCGCATCTCCACCAGGCCGTCGTGCACGATGTCGGCGCAGCGGGACAGGGTGCCCGGCCCGAGCTGCTGGGCCTGGGCGGCCATCCGCTCGATCTGGTCGTCCGGCCCGTCGATGAGGCCCTTGGCCACCGCGTCGGGCACCTGCTGGAGCACGATCAGATCGCGGAGCCGTTCCAGCAGGTCGGAAGCGAACCGGCGCGGGTCGTGCCCGGCCTCGGCGACCCGGTCGACGGTGGCGTACGCGGCGGCACCGTCCCCGGCGGCGAGGGCGTCGCACATCTCGTCGATCAGCGCCGCGTCGGTCACCCCGAGCAGCGCGGCGGCCCGGGCGTAGCTCACCCCGTCGGGACCGGCACCGGCGATGAGCTGGTCGAGTACGGAGAGACTGTCCCGGGCGCTGCCGCCACCGGCGCGCACCACGAGCGGGAACACCGCCGGCTCGACCTGCACCCCCTCGGCCTCGCAGAGCTGCTCAAGATAGGGCCGGAGCACCTTCGGCGGGATCAGCCGGAACGGGTAGTGGTGGGTCCGCGACTTGATGGTGCCGAGGACCTTCTCCGGCTCGGTGGTGGCGAAGATGAACTTGACGTACTCCGGCGGCTCCTCGACCAGCTTGAGCAGGGCGTTGAAGCCGGCCGACGAGACCATGTGCGCCTCGTCGATGACATAGATCTTGAAGCGGCTGTTGGCCGGCGCGAAGAATGCCTTCTCCCGCAGCTCACGGGCGTCGTCCACGCCACCGTGGCTGGCCGCGTCGATCTCGATGACGTCGATCGAGCCGGCCCCGTCACCGGCCAGCGAGCGACAGGAGTCGCAGGTGCCGCAGGGCTCCGGGGTGGGCCCGTGCTCGCAGTTGAGCGAGCGGGCCAGGATGCGGGCGCTGGAGGTCTTGCCGCAGCCGCGCGGGCCGGAGAAGAGGTACGCGTGGTTGAGCCGGCCGCTGCGCAGCGCCTGCGACAACGGCTCGGTGACGTGCTCCTGCCCGATGACCTCGGCGAAGGTACGCGGCCGGTACTTGCGGTAGAGCGCCAGTGCCACGGCGTCCCGCCTCCTCTCGACCGAGCCATTCTGCGCCGCCCCCGCCCGCCTGACCACCCACCCCGCCGGGTCGCCCCGGCCGGTCCGGCAGGCCACACCGCTGGATGATCCACTCTCGCTGCGATGGCTCGCACGGGTGGGTGATCCACTCCGGTTGCGGCATTTCGCGGCCTCCGGCGGCCGGGAAGCCCCCAGATGCCGCAATCGGGGAACGCCGGGGAGTGCCAGAGACAGAAAGGCCTCCCGTGCACCCGGCAGAGCTCGCTTATCCTTGCTGCCTTCCGGCCCTGGGGAGGTTCACGAGATACCGCCGCACGGGAGGTAGGACCAGCCTACCCGACCGACCGTGGATCTTCAGGGGGTGGTGGGGTGGGAGGCTCGGCACGGACCTGTATCCTGGCTCGCGGAGGATTCGCCTAGAGGCCTAGGGCGCACGCTTGGAAAGCGTGTTGGGTTAACACCCTCACGAGTTCGAATCTCGTATCCTCCGCTCACCTGAGCAGGTAGATGTAAGGCCCCGACCGATTCCAGGTCGGGGCCTTTCTCGTGGTCAGCACCCGGGCGAGCACCACCAGAATCCTGGCTGACGCCCACCCGCCGCCACCCACCGCCCGCGAAACCGCCGCCAGACCCCCTGCCGACTTCTTGATCATGGCTGTTCGGTGTGGCACGATGCGGCCACCGCGTCGCAGACGCGGTCCTGAGCCATGGGGGACTTCTTGACGCCCTTCCGTCATGTCGGGTTGATCCTGACAGGAGCCGTCGCGGGTGGCCTGCTGCTGGCACCGCCAGCCCATGCCGAACCGAGCTACCACGACACCAAGATCCTGAGCACCACCATCAACAACGGCAAGCCGATCGTCATGGGCACCACCGGACTGGTCGAGGTGCCGGTGCGGACGGAAATCTACGACGACTCCGGTGGAGTCGTACGAATCAGCGCGAGGCTGCGCACCATCGGCGGCGGCTACTTCTTCGTCTTCCTGGAGGGCACGCCCGGCTACGAGATGAACTGCGTGACAGCCACCGCCACCACGCAGATCTGCACCGGAACCGCGATGGTTCGTCAGTACCACATGGACAACGCGTCGGCGGGCCGCCCCGTCCACCTGTCGATCCACGGCTACGCGCTCGACGGTGGGCGTTACGACAACCTGATAAGTGCGGCGGCGGACAGTGTTCCACTGCTGAAGCAGACCTGGCTGGCAACGGCGAATGCGACGCCCGAGCCGGTCCGCAAGAACGGCACCCTCACCGTCTCAGGCCGGCTCACCCAGCCCAACTGGAACCACCTCACGGCCGACGGCAGCACCTACGTGGTGGTCGGCTATCCGAGCCAGCCGGTCCGGCTCCAGTTCAAGAAGGCCGGTGCCACCTCGTACAGCACCGTCAAGACCGTCACCGCCGGTTCCGACGGCACGCTGAAGACGACAGTCAAGGCCACCACCTCGGGTACATGGCGGTGGTCGTTCGCCGGCAGCAGCACCTCCGTCGGCTCAACCTCGGGCGCGGACAGCGTGACCCTCTACAAGGTTTCCAAGCTGACCGTGAACGCCGCTCCGGAGCCGGTGGTCAAGGGCCGCAAGCTCACCGTCACCGGCCGGCTGACCCGGGCCACCACCGACGCCGCCAGCACCTTCGTCGGGTACGCGAAGCAGCCGGTCAAGCTCCAGTTCCGCAAGTCCGGCAGCAGCACGTACACCACTGTCAAAACCGTCTACACCGACGCCAAGGGCTACCTGAAGACGACCACCACCGCCAAGGCCGCCGGCTACTGGCGCTTCTCGTACGCGGGGAACGCCACAGTCGCGTCCGTCTCGGCCGCAGGTGACCACGTGGCCCTCAAGAAGTAGCACGTCGCGGAACCCCCTGCCCGTTGGGGGAATCCCGTGGCCGTCACGCCCTCCGGCACCGGTGCCGGAGGGCGTCTTCTTGGTGTCGCCGGCCTGAACCGCCCCGTCCCCGGCTCGCCGCACCGGCACACCGCAGCGAGGCCGCGCCGCCGCCAGGCCGTACCGAACCACTTCGCTCGATGATGCTCGGTTGACGGTATATATCGTCAACCGTAGTATGGTCCTCATGCAGGAACCCACCTTTCTGATCCTCACCGCGCTGGCGGCGCAGCCGCTGCACGGCTACGGGGTGATCCGGTCGGTCGACGAGTTGTCGGCGGGCGAGGTGAAGCTGCGGCCGGGCACCCTCTACGGCGCCCTGGACCGGCTGGCCGAGCAGGGCCTGGTCACCGTCGACCGGGAGGAGGCCGTCGAGGGCCGCCTACGCCGCTACTACCGGCTCAGCGACGCCGGTGCCGCCGCGTTGCAGGCGCAGGTCGAGCGGCTGCGCCGGCACGCCACCGCCGCCGAGATCCAGTTGGGCAGGCGCCTCGGCGGTGCGCTCAGCTTCGGCCCGGCGAGCGCCCCCACCTTCGGCACGGTGACCGGATGACCGCGGCCTGGCCGACCGCCGATGACCGGCTGGAGCGTGGCTACCGCAGGCTGCTGCTCGCCTACCCGCGTCGGCACCGACGGCGGCACGGCACCGAGGTGGTGACCACGCTGCTGGAGATGGCGGAGCCGGGCCAGCGCCGTCCGCGGGCCAGTGAGGCTCTGCACCTGATCGGCAGCGGCCTGCGGCTACGGTTCCGGCTGCCCGCCGGTCGCCCGTTCATGGCGGTCGCGGCGCTGCTCACCGCACTTGTCGTCGGCGCTTTCGGTGCCGCCGCCGGCTCCTGGCTCGGTGCCCAGACCTTCGCCGACCTGCCCGACCAAGCCGGCATGGCCAGACTCACCCAGCAGGCCGGCGGGGACGAGACCCTTCACTCCTTTTACTCGTCGTCGCCGTGGACCGCCGAGGCGGCCCATTCGTTCAGTCGGGTCGACGGCGTCTGGGACGCCGAGCAGGTACGGCAGCGGTTGACCGCCGACGGCTGGTCGGTTTCCGGCTTCACCCCGGTCACCGGCATGTCGGGCACCCGCGACGAGGCTGGCTCCTTCGTCGAGGTCCCGTTGAACGGCACGCGTTTCACAGCCGAGTCGGCCGACCTGAGCATCATCGTGATGGGCTGGAACCCGGCAGAAAGCAGCTCCATCGCCCTCCGCAGCGACGTCTCGCTCCTCGCGATGCCGCAGCGTACCGCCGTGTTCCTGCCGCTTGTCGTCGTCGGCACCGCCGCCGGGCTGCTCGCCGGTTGGCTGGTCGCGGCGGCCGTCGCGTACCGGATGACGGCAACGCCGCCCGGACGCCGGCACGCCGCCGCAGCGCTCTGGAGTGGGGCCCTGATGGTGCTGGCCCTACCGGCGGTCGCTCTCTACGGCAACGTCATGCGGGTGTTCCGGGACAGCAGCGTCCACGAAGGCTCTCCGCTGACCGTGCACAGTGCGTTCACACCCGGTGAGTACTACCCCTTCGGCCCGCACTGGCTGGTGCTCGGGCTCACCGTCGCCGGGCTGGTGGTCGCCGTCGCCGCGACCCTCGCCGCCCGCCCGGCGGAGCAACCGCCACAGCCCACCGTCGTCCCAGGCTGAGCGCGACAAACGGGGGCAGGGGCCGCTCCGACCGGGAGCGGCCTCTGATCGCGCCGGGCCCGTCCCGGTCCGGCTCCCGCGACGGTACGCGGACAGCCTCCTCATCCGCGCCCACGCGCCCAGGACACGAAGCGGTCGAACAGCCCGACCGCCGACGTGGTGTTACCGAGCTGCGTGCTCGCCTGGGCGTACAGCGTCGCGAGGTGCACCAGCAGCGCGGCCCGATCCTCCCGATATTCGCCCAGCAGCCGGAGCTTCGCCGTACCGCACGGCCACCCGGCACCGCACTCCCGGCAACGCCAGGTCGGGCGGGACGGTGCGTGTTCCGGGCGACGGCGACTCATCGGCGCGCCGCCCCGGCTGGCTGGCCCGACCCGGCGCGCCGGTGCGGAGGATGATTCCCGCTCCGGATCAGGCCGGCCGGCATCAGAAACAGCTCGCGACGCTCGACCGCGTCGCCCCGGGCGTCGAGCTGGTAGCACTCGATCCAGGTCCAGCCGTCATAGGTGCTCCGGTCGGTGCGATGCCGGATGACCCGGACCGTGATCGGGCGGACGAACTGCGGTGACGCCGCGCGGGTCAGCACGAGAAGCTCCCCCGGCGTGATCGACCCGACGCACTCACCCGGCGCGGACGGCGGCACCGATGCTGCACGGGTCACCTCGCTCGGTCCGGCTGTTCGAACTGTCCGCACTGGTCACCTCGCTCCCTCCGGCTGGTCGAGCTGCCTGCACAGGTCACCCGGCGCGCGTCTCGGGGCGGGCTGAGTCGTCTGCGCTCTCAGCTCGACAGGCGGCGCAGGCGCAGGTACCGCCCCCCGCGCCGGCACGGTGACGCCGCAAGCTCGGCACCGGCCCACGCCGCGAGGTCCGCACCCCGCTCACCCGGCACCATCGCCGAGCAGTGGTGGATGGGGGCCGCCGTGGTTGCTCGCCCGGCGGCGGCCCCCGGATGTCACGACCGCCGGGTCAAGGGGGATGAACCTCCACCGGCCGCGCCATCGATACCCCAACTTGCCGCAGGTAACGAGACAACTACATGGCGTGTGGGTATGGTCGGCGGATATTCGAGACGTCCGATGGGAGGCGGCCATGAACGACGCGCTGCGGGTGGCGCTGCGGGACACCGGGCACACGATCGAGTCGCTCGCGGAACGCGTCGGCGTCGACCCGAAGACGGTAAGCCGGTGGCTGCTCGAAGATCGGATCCCGCATGCCCGGCACCGGCTCACGGCGGCAGATGCGCTCCAGAAGAATGTCTCGGACATTTGGCCGGACATTTCGCGACGTCGGGCGCTGGTCTGGTTCCGCCCCTGGCAGGAGATCGAGCGCGAGGCGACCACGCTGCGATCATTCGAATCCCTGGTGGTGCCGGGCCTGCTCCAGACCGAGGCGTACGCCCGCGCGGTGCTCACCGGCGGTGGCCTGATCCCGCGCAGCGAGGTCGCACGGCTTGTCGACCACCGGATGTCCCGCCAATTGATCCTGCACCGCGAGGAGCCGCCGCTGCTCACCGCCGTGCTTGACGAGGCGGTGCTGCGCCGGCCGGTCGGCGGCCCGGCCGTGATGCGCGAGCAACTGCTGTCACTCGCCGAGGCGTCGACCCGGCCGCACATCCGGGTGCATGTGGTTCCGTCCACAGTGGGCGAATACGCTGGGCTCAACGGTCCGTTCGTGCTGGCGACCGCGCCCGATCACCGCATCGCCGGCTACCTGGACAACCAGTTGCAGGGGCAGGTGGTAAGCGAGCAGGCCGAGATCGCGGCGATACTTGCCGCGTGGGAGAACGTGCGCGGCGAGACACTCTCGCACTGGCAGTCGGTCGACCTGATCAGGGAGGTGGCGCAGTCATGGCAGTGAACGACACTCCGGAGCTGTCCGGCGCCCGGTGGCAGAAGAGCAGCCGCAGCAGCGGCAACGGCGGCAACTGCGTCGAGGTCGCCCGGAACCTGCCCGACGTGGTCGGCGTACGCGACTCGAAGGACCCGACCGGCCCGGCGCTGGTGTTCAGCCCGGCCGCCTGGCGGGCCTTCGTCGCCACCGTCGACAAGACCTGACCACCGTCGTACACATGTTCTATCCACAGGTTGTGGACGCCGGGTGAGTTACCAGCTCAGCGCGGTCGTCGCGGACGCCGAGCTGCTGCGCGAGGAGACCCGCGAGCTGGATCATGCCGTGCTCGGCGAGCTGCGGCAGGACTTCGCGCTGCTGCCGGTCACGCCGCAGCTCGTGCTGGAGCTGACCGGCACCCCGCCGGACTACCGCACCGACGAGCCCGGCCCGGCGCAGCCGTTCGAGCTGATCCTCTCCCCCGCGCTTACCGAGGTCCTGGCCCGCTGGTCGGTGCGCGGCCCGCTGGCGTACGTCGAGGCGGAGTTCGCCGGTGGGGCCGGGCACCAGGCCGCGGCGGTCTGGCTGGGCGGCGGCCTCGCCTGGGGGCCGCGCTTCGACGCGGCGCTCGACGGGCCGCGCCCGGAGTGGCCGATCAACGCGGCGCTTGTCGAGCTGGGCGTGGAGCCGGGCCGGTGGATCGACCCCTTCGCTGAGCTGGGGTTACACGTCGAGCGGAGCACCGAGGGGTGGCTCGCGCACGGGCGGCGAGGGCTCAGCGCCGACTACTGGGACGAATTGGCCGACGAATGGGAGGCTCGGCAATAACCTCAGCGCCCCCGTCACGTTGGGGACTGGGGGATTCTGATGAAATTGCGACAATTCGGCTTCATCGCCGCACTGCTTCTGGCTGCCTCGGCATCGGGTAGCGGAGCCATGCCACCGGACAGCATCGCCGTCCGCGAGCCCGTCGCGTCGGTGAGCGTCGTCGATCTCGACGGAGTGGCCGATGTGGACTTCGGTGACTCGGAGAGCGAGCTGACCCGGCGCGGCATCCTGCGTACCGACGTCGACGCCTGCGGCCCGACGCTGGCCGGGTACGACGAGATCAGCCCGATCTTCATCGAGGATCGGCTGGTGCTGCTCTGGGCCGGCGATCCGGTCCGCACCCCGGAGGGCATCGCGGCCGGCTCACCCGTCGCCGAGGTCCGGGCGAGCTATCCGACCGTACGCGAGCTACGCGCTCCACACGGGACGTACCGCTTCGACGGCCTGCTCGCCCGCGACGGCGACCGCGCCTACCTGTTCCTGCACGACGGCCAGACGGTGCAAAAGATCATCGTCGGCTACGCCACCTGGGCCCATCGCCTCTTCATCGAGGGCCACGCTCCCTGCTGACGAGATCTTGGTACGAACCTGCCCTCCGAGGGGCGCGTCCGTACCAAGATCTCGTCGCGGGTGCTCAGTAGTAGAGGCCGCCGGACTGGGGGGTGGCGAGGCGACGGCCGTACCACTTGGGCCAGACGAAGTCGGTACGCATGCTCAGGCCGCTCCACGAGGTGGACTGCGGGGCGAGGCCGCCGGAGCCGCCGTGGAACAGGGCGACCGATCCGGACCCGAACCCGGCCGAGTCGCCGGAGACCTCTTCGCCGGGTGAGGTCACCACCGCGTCCAGCGGGCCGGTGCCGTTGAGGTTGAGGATCGCCACCGCGCCACCGAACCGGTCAGCCCGCTCCGTGCCGCCCGGCACGACCGCGTGGTCCTGGTCGAAGCCCTGCGCGCCGGTGCCGGTCAGCCCGGAGGCCGAACCCTTCAACAGCGCGACGGTGCCCGCCTCGGCCTTCGTGCCGATCGCCTCACCGGGCGCACCCACCAGCACGTCCGCCCGGCCGTCGCCGGTCACATCACCCACCGCGAGCGCCGCGCCGAACAGGTCACCGGCCTCCGGCGACCCCGGCACCCCGGCCGTACGCTGGGAGAAGAGCTTCACCGAACCGCTGGAGAGCCCGGTCGAGTTGCCCGGGAAGACGGCGACCATGCCCTCGTTGCCGGTCGGGCTCTGCGCGAACGGCGCACCGGCGATCACCTCGCCCGAGCCGTCGCCGTTGACATCGCCGATCGCGAGGGCCATGCCCAGATCCCACACATAGCTGTCACTGCGGCCGGTCGCCGCGCGCAGCGCCGCCCCGGTGATCGACGTGGCCCCGCTGAGCTTCACCCCGCTCGCCGAACCCCACATCAGCGTGAGCATGCCGCTGCCCGTCGGCGAGCTGCTCTGGTTCTCCTGCGGCGCGCCGATGACCAGGTCGGCGTAGCTGTTGCTGTTGACCTTTCCGATCGCCAGGGTCCACCCGAAGTGGTCACCGCGTTCGGCCGAGCCGGGCACCGCCGCCTGGTCCTGGTGCAACTGCTGTGCACCGGTCCCGCTGAGGCCACCGACACCGCCGTACAGCACGGTCACCGCGCCGGCCTCCTTGATGGTGCCGATCGACTCGCCGTACGCCCCGATCGCCAGGTCGTCCCGGCCGTCGCCGTTGAGGTCACCGGCGGCCAGCGCCGAACCGAACCAGTCTTCCTGCTCCGAGGCACCCGGTACGCCCGACGAACTCTGGTTGAAATGCTTCGCCGACCCGATGGCCAGGCCGGTACTGCTGCCCGGGACCACCCACACTCCGCCGGCGTGCACCTTCGCGGTGGGGTCGTACTCGGCCAGGTCACCCATTGCCAGGTCGTCGTAGCCGTCCCCGTTGAAGTCCCCGGCGGCGAGAACATCACCGAAGCGCAACTCGCCGCCCGCCGAGATCAAGCTCGCGTAGTAGTCGACGTGCGGTGCCGACGAGTAACGCACCACGACCAGGCCGGCCGGCGACTCGGGCGCGGTGTACTCGAACGGATCGGCGGAGGCCGCGATGTCGTCGACACCGTCACCGTCGAAGTCGGACCGGGTCTGCCCGCTGCCCGTGACCGGGGTGACCGCCTTCGCCACCCGGTGCACCTGAAGGGTGACCCCCTCCCGGGTCACCGACAAGACCTCGGCCGCCGCCGCCCCGGCCGGCACACCCACCGCCAGGCTGGCCGCCACCGCCACTACCGACACTCCGGCAACTCTGCGCCGCATGAAAAACCCCGTTCTGCTGTTCGTGCTGTTCGTGCTGCTCGTCTGTGATCTGGGGGCGGGTGCGCTCAGTAGAGATAGCCGCCGCTCTGCGGGCCGGCGATCCGCATTCCGTACCGTCGCGGCCAGAGCCGATCGGTACGCAGCGACAGGCCGCTCCACGAACCGGCCTGCGCGACCAACCCGGTCGATGAACCGTGGAACCGCGAGATGGTGCCCGACGGGTATCCGGCCACGTCGCCCGCGACCTCCTCCCCACTCGACGCGACGACCGCGTCCAGCGGGCCGGTGCCGTTGAGGTTGAGAATCGCCACCGAGCTACCGAACACGTCGCCGCGCTCCGCACTACCGGGGACGACCGAATGGTCCTGGTCGAAGCCCTGGGCACCGGTGCCGGTCAGCCCGGAGGCGGAGCCCTTCAGCAATGCGAAGGTACCCGCCCCGGCCTTCGTGCCGATCGCCTCACCGGGCGCACCCACGAGCACGTCCGCCCGGCCGTCGCCGGTCACGTCACCGACCGCGAGCGTCCCGCCGAACCGGTCCTCCTGCTCCGGGCTTCCCGGCACTCCCGCCGTACGCTGGCTGATGATCTTCGCGGCGTCGCGGGACAGGCCGCCGCTGCGGCCGGTGAAGACGGCGATGAGGCCCGCATTGATGGCCGGCGTCTGGGCGCCGGGCGCACCTGCGATCACCTCGCCGAGCCCGTCGCCGTTGACGTCGCCGATCGCCAGCGTCTCGCCGAGATACCAGGCGACGGTGTTCTCGTCGCCGGTCTTCGGGTATACCGCCGCCCCGGTGACGGAGGTGGCCCCGCTGAGCTTCACCCCGCTGGCCGAACCCCACATCAGGGTCACCATGCCGGTGCCGTCCCAGGACTGGCCGTCGTTCTCCTGCGGCGCACCGATGACCAGGTCCGCGTACTTGTTGTTGTTGACCCGTCCGATGGCGAGGGTCCGGCCGAAGTGGTCCCGGCGTTCGGCGGAACCCGGCACCGCTGCCTGGTCCTGGTGCAGCTGCTGCGCACCGACTGTGGTCAGGCCACCAACGCTGCCGTAGAGGACGGTGACCGCGCCCGCGTCCTCGATGCTGCCGATCGCCTCCCGGAACGCACCGATCGCCAGGTCGTCGCGGCCGTCGCCGTTGATGTCACCGGCCGCGAGCGCCGACCCGAACGAGTCGAACTCCTCGGCCCCACCCGGGACCCCAGGGGAACTCTGGTTGACGTGCTGCACCGAGTCGACCACCAGGCCGGTGCGGCTACCCGGGATGACCCACACCCCGCCGGCCCGGGTCTTGTTGCCCGGGTCGACCTCGTCCATGTCGCCGATCGCCAGATCGTCGTAGCCGTCGCCGTTGAAGTCGCCGGCCACCAGCGCCAGGCCAAAGCACCCGCAGCCGCCGTCGGGCGGAAGCACCCCGGCGAAGTAGTCGACCTGCGGCGCGGACGAGTAGCGCACCACCACCACGCCGGTCGGATGGTGCGGCAGGTTGAAGTCGCCCGGGTCACCCGTGGCCGCGATGTCGTCGACACCGTCACCGTCGAAGTCCGAACGGGTGGCACCCGTTCCCGTCACCGCGGTGGTGGTCTTCGCCACCCGGTGGTACTGAAGGGTGACGCCTTCTCGATCAAGGGTCCGGAACTCGTCCGCCGCCTGCGCTGGGGCGCTCACCGCCAAACCGGCCGCCACCGCCAGCGCCGACACTCCGGCAATTCTCCGCCGCATCGCCATCCTCACCATCTGGGGCTCCACCGGCTACCGATGCACCAGGTCCCGGCCGTACCACTCAACGAATATGCGGTCGGTGTTCAGCGACCTCCCGCTCCACGACGTCGACTGCGGGACGAGCCCGCCGGAAGCCCCGTGGAACCGGGACAACGTCCCAGATCCGTACCCCACCGAATCTCCGGTCACTTCCTCGTCGGGCGATCCCACCACGGCGTCCAGCGGGCCGGTGCCGTTGAGGTTCAGGATCGCCACCGAGGCGCCGAACCGGTCGTTGCGTTCCGCCGCACCCGGAACCACCGAGTGGTCCTGGTCGAACCCCTGGGCGCCGCTGGCGGTCAGCCCCGACGTGCTTCCCTTGAGCAACGCGATCGTGCCCGCCTCGGCCTTCGTACCGATCGCCTCGCCCGGCGCACCGATCAGCACGTCGGCCCGGCCGTCGCCGGTCACGTCACCCACCGCGAGCGTTTCGCCGAACCGGTCCTCGTCCTCTTGGCTACCCGGCACGCCCGGCGTGGCCTGCGTGAACACCTTCACGGCGCTGCCGGAGAGACCACCGGTGCTACGGCCGGTGAACACCGCGACCAGACCGGCGTTGATGTGAGGGCCCGGGCCCTGGGCACTCGGTGCTCCGGCGACAACCTCGCCCAGGCCGTCTCCGTTGACATCACCGACCGCGAGTGACCTGCCCAGATACCAGGCAATGGTCAACCGATGGCCGGTCGCGTGGTGGATCGCGGCACCGGTGACCGAGGTGGCGCCGCTGAGCTTCACCCCGCTTGCCGATCCCCACATCAGGGTGACCATCCCGCTGCCGGCCGCGCCCGACCCGTCGTTCTCGTTGGGCGCGCCGATGACCAGGTCGGCGTACTTGTTGTTGTTGACCTTCCCGACGGCCAGAGACCGCCCGAAGAGGTCCCGACGTTCTGCCGTGCCGGGCACCGCGGCCTGGTTCTGATGCAGTTGCTGCACGCCGCTGGCGGTCAGGCCGTCGACCCCGCCGTAGAGGACGGTGACCGCACCCGCCTCGTCCACACTCCCGATCGACTCTCCGGGGGCACCGACGGCCAGATCGTCCCGCCCGTCACCGTTGATGTCGCCCGTGGCCAGGGACAAGCCGAACCTGTCGTGGGCCTCCGAAGCGCCGGGCACACCCGGTGACCCCTGGGTGAATCGCCGGGTCGAGTCGACCACCAGGCCGCTACTGCTGCCCGGGATGATCCAGACGGCCCCACCGGGGGCCTTGTTGCTCAGGTCGACCTCGAGTTCGGCGCCGATCGCCAGATCGTCGAACCCGTCACCGTTGAAGTCACCGGCCGCCAGATCGCTGCCGAAGCCGGACGCAAGGTAGAGCGTCATCGTGCCGGTCAGATAGTCGATGTGCGGCGCGGACGAATAACGCACCACGACCGCACCGGACGCGTGGTGGGGCAGCACACTGTTGCCGCCGGCCTCGAAAGTTGCCGCGATGTCGTCGACCCCGTCCCCGTCGAAGTCGGACCGGGTCGCGCCCGTCCCCTTCATCGGGGTGACCGCCTTCGCCACCCGCTGGTACTGCATCAAGACACCGTCGCGGGTGATGGTCCGGAACTCGCTCGCCGCCTGCGCCGGGACACTCACCGCCAGCCCGGCCAACACCGTCACAACACTCAGTCCGGCAAGCTTCCGCCGCATCGAAAATCCTCACATCCCCGTAGTCGCTCCCACATCCTAGGGACACGTAGATCAAAAACCATGTCCGGTCGGTCAGACACGACGACCCGCACGGGCGGAAACCGGCAAGCACGCGCGTCGGAGAAAGCGGAACGCCCGGCCGGTCCTCACGGACCGACCGGGCGTTCTCGTTGCTGAGAGCGGTGGCGGAGGGATTTGAACCCTCGGAGGGCGTAAACCCTCACACGCTTTCGAGGCGTGCTCCTTAGGCCGCTCGGACACGCCACCGCCGACGAGGGTACAGGACCACAGGTTCCGACGCCGAACCGGTCCCGGCCAGCCCGGCCTGGCAGGATCAACGCCATGAGTACGCACATCGGCGCGAAGCCGGGCGAGATCGCCGAGCGGGTCCTGATGCCGGGTGACCCCCTGCGGGCCAAGTGGATCGCGGAGACCTACCTCGAGGGCGCGAACTGCTACTCGACGGTCCGGGGCATGCTGGGCTTCACCGGACGCTGGAACGGCGTCGAGGTTTCCGTGCAGGGCTCCGGGATGGGCATGCCCTCGGCGTCGATCTACGCTCACGAACTGGTGAACGAGTACGGCGTGAAGTCGCTGATCCGGGTCGGCTCGTGCGGCGCGCTCACCGAGGATCTCCAGCTGCGCGACGTGATCGCGGCGATCGGGTCGTCCACCGACTCCAACATGAACCGGATGCGCTTCGACGGGCTGATCGACTACGCCCCGGTCGCCGACTTCGGGTTGCTGCGTACCTCCGTCGAGGTGGCCGAGCGGCGCGGCATCGCCATGCGGGTCGGGCCGATCCTGGCGGCGGACGCCTTCTACACCGACCGGCCGGACCTCTACGACAGTCTCGCGGAGTACGGCGTGCTGGCGGTGGAGATGGAGTCGGCGGCGCTGTACACGATCGCGGCCCGGTTCAAGGCGCGGGCGCTGACCCTGCTGACCGTCAGCGATCACATCAAGACCGGCGAGAAGACCACCTCCCAGGAGCGGGAGCAGACCTTCAGCCAGATGGTCGAGATCGCCCTGGACACCATCACCGCCTGAGCACCGCCGCGACGTCCCGCCACCCCCCGTGCGGTGGCGGGACGTGCTGTGTCGGCGTCGGTGTGACCGTCTCCACTCGATAAATGTATACGACCGGTCGTTCTTTTTAGTAGTCTCGCCGCATGACCGTCGACGGCCGCCTCGCCCGGGGGCAGCGCACCCGCACCGCCGTGCTGGACGCCGCCGTCAGCCTGGCCTCCGCGAGCGGTCTCGACGGGCTCTCGCTCGGGCATCTCGCCGAGTCGCTCGGAGTCAGCAAGTCCGGCCTCTTCGCGCACTGGCGATCGAAGGAGGAGTTGCAGCTCGCCACCATCGACCGGGCCGTCGCCCAGTGGCAGGAACAGATCATCGGCCCGGCGCTGCGCGCCCCCCGGGGCGTACGCCGGATCCACGCCCTGCACGAGGCCCGGATCGTCTTCTACGCCGGCCGGGTGCTGCCCGGCGGCTGCTTCTTCGCCACCACTGAGTTCGAGTTCAATGCCCGGCCCGGCGCGGTCCGGGACCGCCTCGCCGAGGTCATCGCCGCCTGGACGGCGTTCCTGGAACGGCTCGTCGCCGAGGCGGTCGAGCTGGGCGAGTTGCCCGCCGACACGGATGTCGCGCTGCTGGCGTACGAGATCGACGCCTACGGCATCGCCGCCGCCATGCGCTCCCGCCTGCTCGACCCCGAGGTCACCTACCGGCACGCCCGCCACGGCGTGCTGGGCCGCCTGCGGGCGCTCTGCCCCGATCCCGCCCTGCTACCGGAAGGCCCGTCATGAGCAACGCAGTCGCCGAACAGCCGGCCGTCGAGTACGGCCACGTCGAGCCCGCCATGGTCCACTTCGACGACCTCGACGCGCTCGGCATCCTGCACAACGCCCGGTACGCGCTGCTGCTGGAACGGGCGCTGACCGCGTACTGGTCCGACCGTGGCGTCGCCTACCAGGCCGGACGGGCCAGCACACCCGACGTGTTCCACGCGGTACGCGAGTTCACCATCAGCTACCTCGCGCCCGTCACCGGCACCGGCCCGGTCGCCGTGCACTTCTGGCTGGAGCACCTCGGCACCAGCAGCGCCCGGTACGCCTTCCGCTTCCATTCGCTCGACGGCACCACGACGTACGCGGAAGGACATCGCACGGTCGTCCGCCTCGACCCGGCGACCCTGCGGCCGGCCCCGTGGACCGACACCGCCCGGGCGGTCGCCAGCACGCTGCTCCGCTCCTGACCCTCGGCGTCAGCGGAAGAAGGCGCGCAGGACGGCGGCGGTCTCGGCTTCCAGGATGCCGCCGTACACCTCCGGCCGGTGGTTGAGCCGGCGGTCGCGCAGCACGTCCCAGAGGGAACCGGCGGCGCCGGTCTTGGGTTCCCAGGCACCGAAGACCACTGTCGAGACCCGGGCCAGCACCGATGCGCCGGCGCACATCGTGCAGGGCTCGAGGGTCACCACGAGGGTGCAGCCGTCCAGCCGCCAGTGTCCCAGCCGCTCGGCCGCCCGGCGCAACGCGAGCACCTCGGCGTGCGCGGTCGGGTCGCCGGTCAGTTCGCGTTCGTTGCGACCGGTCGCCAGCTCACGGCCGTCCGGCCCGTAGATCACCGCGCCCACCGGCACGTCGCCGGACTGGCCGGGCTCACCCGCCACGGCGTCACCGACCACCGCGCCGGCCGCACCGCCGCCCGAGGGCGCGACATCCCCGGTGACCGCGACTTCGAGGGCGCGGCGCATCCAGAGTTCGTGGCGCTGCCGCCGGCCGGTGCCGGTCGGGTCGGCCAGGCCCTCGTCCGCTCCCGGCCCGCGCCGGCCGACCGACCCGGGGGTGGGTTGCCCCGGCCGGACCGTCTCCAGCGCCGGATCGGTGACGTCGGAGGGCTCAGACCTCACGCAGTTCCTCGACGTCGTCGACGCAGCCCAGGACCTGGCAGATCTCGGCGGTGACGTCGGCCGGCATCATTCCCTCGTGGGCGCAGAGCGCGAGCAGCCGTTGCGCGGGGACGCCCAGGTCGGTCAGGAGGTCCGCCTCGCCGACCGGGTCCGCCTCCGGGTCGACGGCCGGCTGCTCGCTGTCCTCGTCACCGCCGGTGGCGGCCGGACGCGCCTCTTCGGGCTCGTCGAGCCCGGTCACCGACGTCTTCAGGTCACCGACCAGCAGGGCACCCAGCCGGGATTCCTCCGCGTACGCCGAGTCGGAGCCGAAGACCCGCAGGTCCTCACCCTCGTCGAGGCGCAGGATCACCAGATAGGTGTCGTCCGCCTCGACGAACAGCAGCGACAGGTCCGCGTCCGGGGCGACGTCGCGGAGCCGCTCGGCGACCTCATCGACGTCGGCGGCACCCCGCAGACTGAGCTCGGCGGCGGTCCAGCCGCCCTTCTCGCGCACGACGGCCGCAGCGAAGTACGACACGGTTCCCCCAAGTTGCCTCGGCACAGCACTCGCCGATCCGTTACGCGTGCACGTTAGCCGGTCGGGTCGGCAGGCGACCGGTCAACGCCCCGAAGGGCCGGTCATTCCTGGGGAAGGATCTTCGGAGCCGCTCAGCCGGCGAGCCGCCGACGGGTGGCGATCAGTTGGCGGAGCTGCGCGGTGCGGGCGCGCTGTGGCCGTTCGCGTTCGCGTACCGCGCGCGCGTCCGCCAACTGCGCCAGGAGCTGAAGGCGGCGGCGGCTGCGATCGGGATCCAGCCGCGGAGTGGTCCAGGCCATACCGGGAGAGTGCCGAGTCGTGGCCATCGAAGTCAAGACGGGTTTCGGTGTCCGCGCGACGACGCAGCGCAGTCGCCGCCGGAGGTGCTCACCAGAGTGGCCAGTCGCCGCTGCTCATCCAGCGGGTGACGACCGCGGCGGTGGCGATGCTCCAGCCTCCGGCGGTGACGATCGCGATGCCGGCCGCCACTCCCCGGTCGCCGTACCCGGCCATCACCAGGGCCGTGAGCCAGGCCAGCGCGCCGGCGAGCAGGGTCCACCAGACGTACCCGACGAGGCTGCCACCGAGCAGGCCGAAGAGGACCAGCCAGGCCAGGGTTCCGAACGCACCCGCGGCGACGCCGCCGCCGCCGACCGGATTCGGCTCCCGGTAGGTCGGGCGTGGTGGCCGTCCGGTGGGAAAGAGGCCCGACGGGTTGTACGGCAACACCGGTACCCACTCCTCCGCACGCACGGACGCTGTGCCCACCACCGTACCGAGTCTGTCAGGATGGCCGGATGGTTCCGCTGACGACCGGACGCCGGCGCGCGTACGCCCTGTTGCTGCTCGCGCCGGTGCTCGCGGCGAGCGGCTGCGGTGCGCCGCCCGACGCACCGACGGGCGCCGGCCCGACCGCACTGGTCAGCCCGACCGCCGGGTCGAGCCCGACCGCCGGGCTGAGTCCGACGGCCGGGGTGAGCCCGACGGCCGTGGCGACCACCGGCGCGACCAGCGCGGCGCCCGATCGTCCGGACCAGCCGGCGGCACCGCGCGCGGGCCTGCCCCACGTCTTTCCGGTACGCGCCGAGAAGGTGTCGTATCACCCGACCCACTCGGCGTACCCGGGGACGGACATCTTCGCCGACTGCGGTGAGCCGGTAGTCGCGGTCACCGACGGCACGATCGGTGAGGTCAGCCGGCGTGACCGGTACCGGAAGAGCGGTCCGCAGGGGCCGTACAACGGTGGCCTGTCCGTGTCGGTCATCGGTGACGACGGGGTGCGTTACTACGGCTCGCACCTGACCGAGATCGCCGAAGGCGTCGACGCCGGGGTGTGGGTACGGGCCGGCCAGCGGCTCGGCACGGTGGGCCGCACCGGCAACGCCAACAACGTCTGCCATCTGCACTTCGGTATCTCCCCGCCGTGCCTGGGCGAGGACGGCTGGTGGATCCGCCGGGGTGTGGTCTGGCCCGCGCCGTACCTCGACTCGTGGCGCAAGGGCGGCAACCGGGAGCCAGCGGCCGAGGTGGCCGAGTGGCATCGCAAGCACGGCTGTCCGAGGAAGCCGCCGACGCGCTGATCCGCCGTCATCCGCGTTTCATCAGTCCGAAACATTGACGCAGGTCTCGCTGGTGAACTACCGTCCGGCATAACTGGAGAGAGCGCTCTCTCAGGTCACTAACGTTCACAATACCGACGAAGCGTGCGCCGACCGGCGCGGCCGGGCCGGCACGCGTTGGAGGAAAGATGAGACCTCCCGTCCCACGCCGCCCCCACCACCGAATCCTGGCCGCCACCGCCGCCGCGACCCTGGTCCTCGGCGGGCTGGCCGTCATCGCCGGCTCCGCGGCGCAGGCCGCGCCGGTCGGTGCCGGCAGCTACACCACCACCGCGGTCGGCCCGCTCCCCGGCGGCTGCGGCACCATCGCCAGCAACCCCCGGCAGTACGTCACCGCCGCCGCGCCATCGGGGGCCGTACCCACCAACGACTGGTGGTCGTCGCTGCTGTGGAAGCGGCTGAACTGCACCTTCAGCGAGCCCCTGCACGCCCATCCGGTGTCCTACCAACCCGTCACCGACGGGCTGGGCTTCTCCGCCACCTCGACCCCCGCCATCTCCGGCACCGCCACCGGGGTCGGCGAGTTCAAGTACCCGTACGTCGAGGACATCCGGGTCGGCGTGGCCGGACTGGCCGCCCCCAACGCGCTGGTGGACGGTTGGACGGACTGGACGGTCACCCCGTACTGGAGCGACGGGGCGCGGACGATGCGCGCCACCATCGGCCACGGGTTGCCGCTCGCGTACTTCCGGACCACCGGCGGCGACGCGGTGATCAACGCGACCGGCGGCAGCCCCACGGTCTGGTCCAACAACGGCAGCAGCATCGGCTTCACCGTGCGCGGCCACGACTACGTGGCGTACGCGCCGACCGGCGCGACCTGGACCGTCAGCGGCAGCCGGATCAGCTCAAACCTCGCCGGGCGCGGCTACTTCAGCGTGGCGCTGCTCCCGGCCACCGGTGGCGGCACCGCCCGCACCCAGCTCGCCAACACCTACGGCCAGTACGCGCATGCCCACGTCACCGGCACCCGGGTCAGCTACAGCTACAACGCGGCGACCAGCCGGGTGGAGACCCGGTACACCTTCACCACCACGCCCCGCGAGGGCACCGAAACGCGGACCGTGGTCAGCATGTACCCGCACCAGTGGCGGGCACTGACCGGGGCCACCCCGATCACACCGACCTACCCGTCCGCCCGGGGCCGGATGAAGGTGGTCACCGGGGTCGGGGAGTTCCGCACCTCGATGCGGTTCAACGGGGTGCTGCCCGAGCTGCCCGCCGTCGCCACCGGAGGAGGCGCCGACCTGACCACGCTGCGGCAGCACCTGGCCGCCGTCCGGGCCAACCCGATGGACCAGCGCGGCAACGACACCTACTGGACCGGCAAGGGGCTCGGCCGGGCGGCCCGCATCGCCGAGATCGCCGACCTGGTCGGGGACACCGAGACCCGCACCTCGGCGCTGAACGCCATCCGCGCCACCCTCAACGACTGGCTCACCGCCTCGTCCGGCGAGACCCAGCGGCTGTTCTACTACGACCAGCGGTGGGGGACGCTCATCGGCTACCCGGCGTCGTACGGCTCCGACCAGGAACTCAACGACCACCACTTCCACTACGGCTACTACATCGCCGCCGCCGCCACGCTGGCCAAGTTCGACCCGAACTGGGCCCGGCAGGACCAGTACGGCGGCATGATCGACCTGCTCATCCGGGACGCGAACAACTACGACCGGTCGGACACCCGCTTCCCGTACCTGCGCGACTTCGACATCTACGCCGGGCACGACTGGGCCTCCGGGCACGGCGCGTTCGCCAGCGGCAACAACCAGGAGTCGTCGTCGGAGGGGATGAACTTCGCCAACGCCCTGATCCAATGGGGGCAGGTCACCGGCAACACCGCGGTACGCGACGCCGGCATCTACCTCTACACCACCCAGGCCGCGGCGATCCACGAGTACTGGTTCGACGTCACCGGCGAGAACTTCCCCACCGAGTTCGGACACTCCAACGTGGGCATGGTCTGGGGTGACGGCGGCGCGTACGCCACCTGGTTCAGTGCCGAGCCCGAGATGATCCAGGGCATCAACCTGCTGCCGATCACCGGCGGGCACCTCTACCTGGGCCAGCACCCGAACTACAACTCGGTGAAGTACGCCGAACTGGTCCGCAACAACGGCGGCGAGCCGACCGTGTGGCAGGACATCCACTGGCAGTTCCTCGCCCTCGGTGACGCCGACGCGGCGCTGGCCAAGCTGCGGGCCAACCCCGGCTACACCCCGGAGGAGGGCGAGAGCCGGGCGCACACCTTCCACTGGGTCCGCAACCTGGCGGCTCTCGGCCGGATCGACACCGGGATCACCGCCGACCACCCGCTGGCCGCCGTGTTCAACCGCAACGGCGCCCGGACGTACGTCGCCAGCAACATCTCCGGTTCGCCGCTGACCGTACGGTTCTCCGACGGCACGCAGCTGACCGTGGCGGCCGGGCGCACCACCACGAGTGGGGCGCACACCTGGAGCGGAGGCAGTGGCGGCGGGGGTACGCCACCGAGCCCGACGCCGACGCCCACGTCCACCCCGACCCCGAGCCCGACGCCCACTCCCACGCCGACGCCGACCGCCCCGCCGTCCGGCTCACCGGTGCGCTACCTGCTGTCCGGTGGCGGTCTGGGTGCCTCCGGCAGCGCCGGCACCACCACCGTGGGCAGCGCCGGTGGCGCGAACCACGACGGCACGCCACGCAACCCGGTGGTGTTCACCGCGACCGGGCTCAACCTCGACCACACCGGCGGGCAGACCGCGTTCGACCTGTTCCTGGACGCCGGTACGGCGGTCGGCAACGGGGTGCAGGCCCGCGTCTCGTACGACCTGACCGGTGACGGCAGCTGGGAGCGGGTGGAGACGTACCGCTACTTCGCCACCGACCCGGTGCCGGGCTGGGAGCACTACACCCAGGCCGCCGGGCTGCACTCCAGCAGCGGTTCCCTCGGCAACCTGCGCAGCGGCACCGTCCGGGTGGAGGTGTGGTCCGCCATCGGCAACAACTCCACCACCCTAGGTGTCGGCGACCGCTCCCTGGTGCGGCTGCCGTACGCCTGATCCCGCACCCTGATCCACCCCGCGCCGCCGGTCGTCCCGCGACCGGCGGCGCGGCCGCGTAGGTTGCAGGACATGAGCGAGCCCCAGCGAGCGAACCAGCAGCGGGATCCCATCGCCGACCTGCGTCGGATCGCCTTCCTGCTGGAGCGGGCGAACGAGGCCACCTACCGGGTACGCGCCTTCCGGTCGGCGGCGAAGGCGCTGGCCGCGCTGCCGGCCGAGGAGGTGGCCGAGCGGGCCCGGACCGGCAAGCTCACCGAGCTGGCCGGGGTCGGCGACGTCACCGCCCGTTGCGTGGCCGAGTCGGTGGCCGGGGAGGAGCCGGTCTACCTGCGCCGGCTCGTCGCCACCGAGGGCACCGACCTGGACGCCGAGGCCACCGCCCTGCGTACCGCTCTGCGCGGCGACTGCCACACCCACTCCGACTGGTCCGACGGTGGGTCACCGATCGAGGAGATGGCGCTGGCCGCCGTGGAGCTGGGCCACGAGTATCTGGTGCTGACCGACCATTCGCCCCGGCTGAAGGTGGCCCGGGGACTCACCGCGGACCGGCTCCGCCGCCAGCTCGACCACGTGGCCCGGCTCAACGAGGCGCTGCCGGAGGGGTTCCGCATCCTCACCGGCATCGAGGTCGACATCCTCGCCGACGGTTCGCTCGACCAGGACGAGGAGTTGCTGGCCCGGCTGGACGTGGTGGTCGGGTCGGTGCACAGCGGGCTGAACGACGACCGGGCGAAGATGACCCGCCGGATGCTGACCGCCGTCGCCAATCCGCACCTGGACATCCTCGGCCACTGCACGGGCCGGATGGTCTCGTCGCGTCCGGCCGGAGTGACCGGGCCGGGCGACCGGGGGCACCGCGCCCGGACCCGGGCCGAGAGCGACTTCGACGCCGACGCCGTCTTCGCCGCCTGCGTGGCACACGACACCGCCGTGGAGATCAACTCACGTCCGGAACGGCAGGATCCGCCGAAACGGTTGATCCGGCGGGCGCTGGAGGCCGGTTGCCGGTTCGCCATCAGCACCGACGCGCACGCTCCGGGCCAGTTGGACTGGCAGCGCTTCGGCTGCGAGCGGGCCGCCCGGTGCGGAGTCCCCGCCGACCGCGTGGTCAACACGTGGACGGCCGATGAACTGGTCGCCTGGACCCGCGCCTAGCGGGTAGCGGACCGCCCGGCCCGCTCGCGTCCGGTCAGCGGTTCGCCGGTTCGGCGACGGGTGCCGTCGGGGTGCCCGCGCCCGGCGCGACCCGGCGACGCCGAGGGCCGAGCAGGCCCTGCGACACGGCCACGCCGAGCAGCACGATCAGCGCCCCGACCGGCTGGTGCCAGGTGAGCCGCTCGTCGAGCACGACGGCACCGATGAGCACCGCGAACACCGGAATCAGGTACGTCACGGTGGAGGCGGTGGTCGCGCCCACGATCCGGATGTTCCGCAGATGGATCACGAAGGCGAGCCCGGTGCCGAGCGCGCCCAGCGCCAGCACGGCCGCGAGCACCCGCAGCGACAGCGCGGTCGGCAGCGGCGGCGCACCGGCCACCACCGGTGCCACGATCGCGAGCTGCACCGCCGCGACGATCAACTGCGCCGCCGACAGGGACAGCCCCGACAGGGTGCTGCCGGCGATGAACTTCTTCTGGTACGGGATGGCCAGGCCGTAGCAGGCGGCGGCACCGAAGCACATGAGCTGGCCGACGAAGTGCGCACCGCCGACGCCCTGCCAGACGCCGAGCACCACCATCACCCCGGTGAAGCCGAGCCCCAGCCCGACCGCACCACGTGCGGTCAGCCGCTCGGTGCGGAACACCAGCACCGCCAGCGGCAGCACGACGAGCGGAGTGGTCGCGTTCCAGATGCCGGCGAGCATCGACTCGACCCGCTGCTCGCCGTAGCCGAACAGGGTGAACGGCAGCGCCACCCCGAAGGCGGCGATCACCGTCAGGTGACCCCAGACCCGCGGATCGCGCGGTAGCCGGTCCCGCAGCACGGCGAGCACCACCAGCAGGGTCAGCGCGCCGGAGCCGACCCGGTAGAGGGTGAGGTGCAGCGGGTGCAGCTCGGCCACCCCGACCTTGATGAAGAGGAAGCTGGAACCCCAGATCGCGGCAAGGGCGACGAAGCCGGGCAGCCAGCTCCGCAACGCCGGTCGGTCAGGGGTGAAGTCGCCTGTCACCCCTGACACTCTGCCGCCGGGGTACGACATTGTCCTGCGGTTTTCGGCCGTCGTGTCGCGCACCACAGAAACCGCATACATTGGTGAAGCGTTGACCGGCCGAGGAGGTGTAACACCATGGCGATGCCGATCCGCTTCGACCCGCTCGTCGATCTCGACGGGATGTGGACGACCCAGTTCGCCGACCGCTACCTCCCGTTGCCTGAGCTACCCGATGCGCGCTACGAGTGCGTCGACGGGAGGTTGGTCATGACGCCCGCCGAGGTCGGCACGAACAGCTACGGCGAGATCGAACTCGCCCATCTGCTCAAAGCCGCTGCCAGAGCCCACGGCTTCTACGTCTTCGGGCAGGTGAACCTCACCTTCTCGCCGCAGCGGTGGATCCAGCCGGACGTCACCGTGCTGCACGCGTTGCCGAAGACGGACGAGGAGGATCGCTGGATCCCGGCCCACCTGTGCACCATGGCCGTGGAGTTCGTCTCCCCCGGCAGCCGCCGGCAGGACTTCGTCGACAAGCCGAGGCGCTGCGCCGAGGGCGGGGTGCCCTACTTCATGCGGGTGGAGATATCGCGCCGGCTGCGGCACGCCGCGGTGGAGCTGTTCACCCTCGGCAAGCTCGGCGGGTACGACACGCTCGCCAAGGCGGTCAGCGGTGACCGGCTCCGCGCCGACGAGCCGTTCGCGATCGACTTCGACCCGGCCGACCTGCTGCCCTGACCGGTTCGGCGGCACCACCTCGACGCCCGCCTCGCGTAGGGTGCGCAGCGTGGGAAGAATCGACGAGCTGGCCGACCGCTACGTCGCCGAGTGGGCGGCGCTGAGCCCGACCGGCGCCACCTACGTCGGCATCGCCGGCCATGACGACAAGTTCGACGACCTGTCACCGGACGGGTACGCCGCACGCGCCGAGTTGGCCCGACGCACCCTGGCCGCCCTCGGCACCATCGAGCCGGAGACGGAGGCCGAGCGCACCGCGCGCGAGGCGATGCAGGAGCGCCTCGGTCTCGAACTGGACCTCTACGACGCGGGCGAGACCACCAGCGAGGTCAGCGTCATCACCAGCGGGCTGCACGAGATCCGGATGGTCTTCGACCTGATGCCCACCGACGGGGAGCAGGCACGGGCCAACCTGGCCGCCCGGCTGAACCTCTTCCCGCACGCGTTGGAGGAGTACAAGACCACGTTGCGCGAGGCGGCGACCGCCGGGCGGGTCAGCTCGCGTACCCAGCTGATCGAGGTGGCCAAGCAGTGCGACGTCTGGGTTGATCCGGACGGTGACAACGTCTTCCACGGGCTGGTCGAACGGCTGGGCGAGGAGGGCGCCCTCGGCTCCGAGCTGCGCCGCGGCGCGGCGGCGGCCACGGCGGCGACCGCCGAGTTCGGCCAGTTCCTGCGCAGCGAACTGGCCCCGCACGGGCGGGAGAAGCAGGCCGCCGGCCGCGAGCGCTACGAGCTGGCCTCCCAGTACTTCCTCGGTGCCCGGATCGACCTCGACGAGACGTACGCCTGGGGGTTCGCCGAGTTGGCCCGGCTGGAGGCCGACATGCGGACGGTGGCCGCCCAGATCGCCGGTCCGAGCGCCACCGTCGACGAGGCCGTGGCGACGTTGGACGCCGACCCGGCACGCACCATCCGGGGTCGGGACGCTTTCCGCGACTGGATGCAGGAGTTGGCCGACCAGGCGATCAGCGACCTGCACGGCACCCATTTCGACATCCCCGAGCAGGTCCGGCGCATCGAGTGCATGATCGCGCCGACCAGCGACGGCTCGATCTACTACACCGGCCCGAGCGAGGACTTCACCCGCCCGGGTCGGATGTGGTGGGCGGTGCCGCAGGGCCTGACGGACTTCTCCACCTGGCGGGAGGTGACCACCGTCTACCACGAGGGGGTCCCCGGCCATCACCTCCAGATCGGCCAGACCGCGGTCCGGGCCGACCTGCTCAACCGCTGGCAGCGGCTGCTCTGCTGGGTCTCCGGACACGGCGAGGGTTGGGCGTTGTACGCCGAGCGGCTGATGGAGGAACTGGGCTACCTGGACGACCCGGGCAACCGGCTCGGCATGCTGGACGGCCAGGCGCTGCGGGCGGCCCGGGTGATCGTGGACATCGGCATGCACCTGGAGCTGGAGATTCCCAAGGACAACCCGTTCGACTTCCACCCGGGCGAGCGGTGGACCCCGGAGCTTGGTTGGGAGTTCCTGCGGGCGCACTGCCGGGTGCCGGACGAGATACTGCGCTTCGAGCTCAACCGCTACCTGGGTTGGCCGGGGCAGGCGCCGTCGTACAAGGTGGGCGAACGGATCTGGCTTCAGGCGCGGGAGGACGCGAAGGCCCGCAAGGGCGCCGACTTCGACCTGCGGGAGTTCCATCGACAGGCGCTCGACCTCGGCGGGCTCGGTCTCGACCCGCTGCGCCGTGCCCTGGCCCGCCTCTGACACCTGCGCGATCGGCTGGCTGCCGGGTGACGGGCCGGACATCCGAGCGTCGATGTCCGCGGGGGGCGGGCCGACGGCCCGCCCCCCGCGACGTCACTTCTGGTGTTACTGCTTCTCCGACTCGCCCTGCGCCGACCGCTGGCTCGGCACCGTGGACTCCTCGGACTTCCAGTTGGTCGAGGCGGGCGGAATCTCGTCGGTCAACGGCCCACCCTCCCGCGCGTCGTCCCGCACCGGTGGCTGGTCGACGCGGGTCGGCGCCGGGTCCGCGGCGGCGTGCCGGGCCACCGTGGCCGGCCTACGGGTACGGGAGACCAGCAGCCCGACCAGGATCAGCACCAGGCCCAGCACGGCGAGCCCGAGCGGCGCGAAAACACCGAGGATGTTGAGCTGGTTCCGGCTCTCCTTGGCCCGGTCCACCGAGGACGCCACCGTCTCCTCGTTGTAGGAGAAGTCGGCGTCGAGCAGCGTCACCGGGGTGCCCGTGTTCGGCACGAGCACCTTCTTCTGCTGCTCCCGGACCTTGAGGTAGGAACCGGTGACCGGGTCCACCCAGACCGTGCGGGTGTTGCTGTAGACGACGTCACCCGACGTGGAGCCGGGGGCGAGCGCACCGAGCAGCAGTCCCACCCGGTCGGTGGCCAACGGCAGCTTCTCGTCGGTGATGACCTGCTCGTACCGGTACGCCTCGACGCCGTTGATCTCCTCGGTGCCCTTGAACTCGGCCATCCGGGTCTGCCGCAGGTCCCGGTCGAAGACCTCGTAGTTGCCCTGCGCCGAGTCGAACGGGAACTTGTAGACCTGACCGGCGAAGGCGACCTTCTCCGGCGTGCCGCTCTCGTCGAGGAACTGCTCGTTCCAGTCCACAGCCGCCGCGGAGACCCGATCCAGTGCCAGTTCGGCACCGTACGCACTGACCAGTTCCTTGGAGTCGGTCCGCTCGACGGTCTGGCCGACCCGCCAGACCACCGCGTCACCGGCGAGGTCACCGCTGAGCGCGGCGGTCTTGGCACGCTCGGGGGTGACCTGGACGGTCGACCTCAGGTCACCCTGGTTGATGGCGACCGCGCCGTTGGTGATCTGCAGGAACGTCGCCCCTTTGGCCTCGGCTACCGACGTCGACGAATCGAGGTCGTAGGGCAGTTTGGTCATCGCGGGCTTGACGACGAACACCAGCCCGGCGGCCAGCGCCAGGAGCAGGACGCCGCCGCCGAACAGCACGGCACCCACGGCGCGGTGCTTCATGTTTCCTCCCTGAGGAGCTCAATATCGTCGATGTCAATCAGTGGGATGGCCGCGAGGTTACTACCAAGTCACATAGCCACGCGACCCCCGGTCAGCTCTGATTTCTCCACCGCACCGGGCTGCCGTTCACCGGCCCTGCGCAGTACGAGCACGAAGTTCCACGCCGCCACCTCGCGGACGCCGGGCACCCGGATCACCCACCGTGCCCACCACGGGTGATAGCGCGGCAACGCGTCCAGCACCTCGACGTCGCGGTTGCCCCGCGCCCACCGCAGCGTGTCCGAGATCGAGACCGGGAACAGCGTCTCCCGGTAGCGGTTCTTGGGCGGCCGACCCATCCGCCGCTCGTAGCGCCGGCGGGCCCGGTTGCCGCCGAGGTAGTGCCAGGGCGCGGTCTCGTGGCCACCCCACGGCGACAACCAGGGGGTGTACGACACGAAGATGAGCCCGCCGGGCCGGGTCACCCGCACCATCTCGTCCAGCATCCGGGGTGGCTCGGCGACGTGTTCGACGACGTTCGACGAGAACGCCACGTCCACGCTTCCGCTACGGATCGGCAGTGCCGTGCCGCTGCCCCGCAGCATTCCCGTCACCGACCCGCCGGCTGCCGAGAAGTCCCCGACGTCCGGGTCCAGCCCGAGGTAGCGGGCACCGGCAGCGCGGAAGGCGGCCGCGAAGTATCCCGGACCGCCGCCCACGTCGAGCAGCGTCCGGCCGGCCAGCTCGGTGTAGCCGGCCACCTGACGTACCGAGTCGGCGGCCAGTAGGCCGTAGAAGTGGTCGGGATCGGTCTGCTCCACCAGGAACGCCCGGAACAGGGCCACCGAGCGGCGCAGGGAGGCGAATCGGCGTCGCTGCGCCCGCCGCGTACGGTCGTCCGCTGCCGTCACCGCGCCACCGTCCCGTCCTCGTCCTCACCCCGGCCGACAGCCGCCTCCGGCGGCCCACCGGACGTGCCCGGCGTCACATCATGCGGGATGGTCGGCTCGGGGCGTACACCGGGGACCGGGACGACCGCGGCGACCACCGCGCCGATCGCGACCAGCATCGCCGCCTGCACCCACGACCGGTAGGCCCAGTCCTGTCCGTGGCCCTGTAACCGACCGGCCACGGCGGTCACGGTGGCCACGGTCAGGCCGCCGAGCACCACCACCGGCAGCGCGCGTACCGCCAGCTGTCGCAGCAGCATCGCGGCCAGCACGATGGCCACCGGAAGCACCCCGCCCAACACGGCGAGCAGCACCACCAGCAGCACCCCGATCACCCAGGCGGGAGCCTCCGCCGCGATGGCGTCCGCCGCGTCCCCGTCGGTCGCCGTCCGGCGGCGCACCGGCCAGACGGCCAGCACCAGCACGCCCGCCACCGCCACCGCGCCGGCCGCCAGACCGCCCCGGTACGCCCGGTCGGGGGCGAAGACGAGCCGGACCTCACCACCGGCGCCGGCCGGCAGCACCCAGGCCTGCTGCCACCCGTCCACCCGGGAACCGGCCAGTGTCTTTCCGTCGAGAGTGGCCGTCCAGCCGGCGTTGGCGTTCTCCGGCACCACCAGCAACGCCTGCTCACCGGCGGCGACCCGGACGGTACGGTCGGTCGCCGCCCAGTCGAGCACCGTCACCTCCCGGTGCCGGGGCCCGGGGCGCGCCTCGGCGTCCGGCCGCAGCGTCGCGTCCTGCACGACGAAGCCCGCCGACGGCGACGTGGCCAGCCGCTGCCCGCCCGCCGGCAGGTCCAGCACCGCACCGTCCTCGCCGCAGATGCCGACCGGCACCGGCCGTCCGGCCAGCACGTCCGCCAGGCTGGCCGAGATCGAGGTGTCGTACCGGAAACCGCCCAGCTCGACGGCCGGCCCGTCACCGCAGCGCTCCACCACCACCGCGTCGGTGTCGACCGGGCTCAGCAGGCTCGCCAGCGCCGGGATCTCCACCTCCGCGATGCCGGCTGTGGCGGGCCAGCCGTTGCCCCGCAGATCCGCCAGGCGCTGCTCGGTCTCCCGCACCACGATCTCGAGCCGGTCGGTACGCACCGCCGGGAAGCGGACCGTCCCGTCGGCCTCGACCGACACCCGCACCTCGCGGCCGGGCGTGTGGATCTCCACCTGTCGTGGCAGCGATCCGATCGGCAACTCGCTCCCCCGCAGCCGCAACCGGTCGACACGACGCTCGCCGGACCAGCTCAGCGTCAGGGTGGGACGCAGGTCCCCGGTGCCGGCCAGCCAGGCCGTTCCCGGGTCACCGTCGATCGCCGCGTACGCGGCGACCGCCGGGTCGCCGCTCAGCCGGGACGACGAAGCCGCCCGCACCTTCGTACCGGACAGCGTCAGTTCACCACCCGGCCGTGGCACCGCCGACAGCTCCAGCCGATAGGTGCCGGCGGCCGGGTTGCGGAACAACCGGTCCAGGCCCAGTGGTTCCTCACCGACCCGGGCGAGGAACCGGTCGCAACGGATCACCGTGCCGTCCGGCCGGGTGGACGCCCCACCGGAGCCACCGGCGGGCACCGCCTCCGGGCTGGTCTGCTGCGCCGGATAGCACGCCGGACGGTCCGCCGGCCCACGGCTGAACGCCCAACTGACCGGCGTCGACAGGTCGTCCGGCAGATCCGCCGGGGCCCGCAGCGCGCGGCGTGGTTCGGTGTCCGGGATGGACATCTCCTCGATGCCGACGGCACCGTCGAGGCGGCCGCCGGCCACCGACAGCACCGTCACCCGGATCCGGCTGGTGGGGCCGGGCAGCGTGTAGTACGAGTGACCGCCCAGCGTGGGCGCCACCTCATGATCGACCGAACCCCGGTCCGTGGTGAGCCGGAACCGTTGCACCGGCCAGCCCACCGCCAGGTCGCTCACGAACGCGAGTCGCACGCTGTCGACCTGGCGAGGGGTGTCCAGATCCACCTGGAGCCACTGCTCGACCGGCCCGACCAGCGGTGCGGAGTGCCAGGCCGTGCCGCGCTCCCCGTCGATGGCGGCGAACGGCAGGTGCGACGGGTCGGCCGGGCCGAAGCTGTCCACGAAGCTCGCGGCCGAGGACGCCGTGACCGCACGGATGCCCTGGTAGGTCGCGGTCGTCTGGTGCTGCTCGCCGCGAAAGGGCAGCACGTCGAGGGCGACCCGGCGCTGCCGTCCCGCCTCGTTCGCGGTCAACGTCTGGGAGAGGTTGTCCCGGACCCGACCGATGTCGCGCTCCCGGCGGCGTAGGCCGTCCGTGACGATCCACCGGTCACCCACCGCGTCGTCCCGAGACGTGGCCCGGTCACCGGCGAGCACCACCGGCCGGTCCCGTTCCACCACCCCCTGTTCCAGCAGGGGAAGCAGTGACTCCGGACCACCGCTGACCGTCGGCACGTCGGCGGTCAGCACCGCCGAGGCCGTCGGCACCGGGCGCCGCACCTCGTACACCTCGATCGCCGGCGGGGAGCCGGCACCGTCGTCCACCGGGCTGCCGAGGGTCCGGGACAGCGCCTCGGTGGTGCCGAAGGTGGCCACCCGGGCGATACCGGGCGAGTCGGCCAGCGCCCGACGCAGCACCGTCACCGGCGGCGCGTCGACCTGGGTCCGGTCGATGTCGTTCCGCAGCAGCAGGTGCCGGAAGCCGGAACGGGCGAGCAGGTCGGCCAGGCCGGCCGAGCCCCGGCCGCTGGCCAGTACCTCCTCGACGGTGTCCATCATCCGCGTGTTGCCCGCCGATCCCAGCGGGATCTGGTTGCGGACCGCCCACGGCGCCTCGGCCAGCGCCTGCAACGGCTCGTCGACCGTGCGTCCCCAGTCGTACTGGCCGAAGCCGGAGCCGGGCACCATCAGCGTGCGGGCCAGCGCGTCGCGGTCGGCCAGCCAGGTCGCCGCCGATCGCCAGTGCGGCGGCAGGTCGGACCAGCCGGGGCCGGGACGCAACAGGCCCAGCCACGCCGGTGCGGCGGCACCCAGCACGAGCAGCAGCACCGGCACGAAGACCAGCGGGCGCAGCCGGATCCCGGGCCGACGGCGGGCCAGGGCGTGATGCATCCGGGTGGCCACCGCGTCGACGCCGTGCGCGAAACCGAGCATCAGCGGCAGCCGCAGCACCGGATCGAGCTTGTGCACGTTGCGCAACGGTGCCAGCGGGCCGTCCAGCAGATCACGGACCACCCCGGAGAGCGGACTGTCGACCGCCCCGACGTAGCCGATGGTGAGCAGGGTCAGCCCGGTGAGGAACCCGGTGACCAGGAAGCGTCGCTGCGGCAGCAGGTTGCCGGCCAGCCCGGCCAGCCCGATCAGCGCCACCACCGCGGTCAGCGCCATCAGCACCGGATGGTCGATCAGCAGCCAGCCCGCCGGCCACCACGGCTCGCCCTGCACGATGTACGCGACCCACTGGTTGGTGCCGCGTACCGCCTGGAACAGGGAGGCCACCGCGGTGGTCGTGGTGGACGACTCGATGTAGTCGAGGAAGGGGAGGCTGTACTGGCCGAGCAGAAGCAGCGGCACGATCCACCACAGGCAGACCCCGACGACCCCGACGCACCACCAGGCGACCAGCCGTACGTGCTGCGCGTCCCACCGTCGGGTGAGCAACCAGACGCCGGGCAACAGCAGCGCCATCAGCACCACCGCCGCGTTGATCCCACCCATGCCGAGCACGGCCAGGGCGGAGAGCGCCGCCGCCCGGCGCGGAGAACCGATCCGGCGTACGGTCACCAGCGGCAGCAGCACCCAGGGCAGCATCGAGGCGGCCAGCGTCTCCGAGGAGAGCGCGCCGACCTCGGTGAGGATCCGCGGGGCCAGCGCGTAGCCGAGCGCCGCCGCGTACCGCGTCGGTTCGGTGCCGATGTGCAGCGCCCGGGCCAGCCGCAGCAGCCCGTAGAAGGCGGCGACCAGCAGCAGTGTCGTCCACAGCCGCTGCGTGATCCAGGGCGGTACCGCCAGCCACTGCCCGGCGGCGAAGAACGGCCCCATCGGGAACAGGTAGCCGTACGCCTGGTTCTGCAACTCTCCCGAGGTGGCTTCCGGGTTCCACAGGTGCAGCGCCCGGGCCATGAAGTGGATCGGGTTCGCGGCCAGGTCGAGTTTGGTGTCGAAGGTGACCTGACCGGGCCGCTGGCCGAAGGCGATCGCGGTGAGCAGCAGCAGCGACAGCACCGTGCCGGGCGAGCGGCGCAGCCGCGCCGGGATTCTCCTCATCGGCGGCACTCCGGTGGCAGGCAGCTCAGGTCGGCCAGGGCCGAGAAGAAGATGCGCCGCATCCCGCCCGGCTGCTCGGTGACGAAGACCCGTCCGCCGGTCACCTTCGTGATGGCCTTCAGCTCCTCCGGGTCGATGTCCGCGCCGAGACCGATGAAGATGATCGGCAAGGGGCGGCGTGGTTCCTGCAACCGCTTGAGTTCGGCCAGGAAGTCGGCGCGGCCGATGCTGTCGTCGTCCTCGTTCCGCCCGTCGGTCATCACCAGCACCAGGTTGATCCGGCCCGGCGTCCAGTTGCGGCGCGCGTCGCGGTACGCGGCCAGCGTGCTGTCGTACAGCCCGGTGCCGCCCTGCGGCTTGACCCGGATCTCGGCCAACTCCTCGGTCAACCGTTTGCGCTGACCGCCCAGGGGCCGTACCGGCAGGACCTCGCGGTAGTCCCGGTCGCCGTCGACCTTGGTGGAGAAGGCCCAGATGCCGAGTTCGCTGTTGTCCAGCAGCAGCGCCGCCCCCTCCCGAGCGGCCCGCACCGTGGCGTCGAGTCGGGTGCCCCCGGCGGGTACCGGCGCGGCCATCGAACCGGAGATGTCCAACAGGGTGAGGATCCGGGCGCTGCGCTGGACGCCGCTCCAGCCGGTCAGCACGTCGCTGACCGTCTGCTCGGCGGGCAGCGGCACCGGCCGACGTTCCTCGGCCCGCAGCCGGTCGTCCTCCGGCATGGCCGGTGGGAACCCGGCCGCGGTCCGGAAGCCGTAACCGGCGAACACCTCCCGGGCCTCGCCGGTCAGCAACGTGTCGAGGAACGCCCCAGCGGCGTCACGGGCCCGCCCCTGCGCGGCGGGCAGCACCACGTACGGCAGGTCCAGCCAGGGCACGTCGACCTCCGGGTACGCCGCCACCAGCTTGCCGCTGGCCGCCAGGGCGTTGTGTTCCAGCACCGCCTGTTCGCTGGCGGCGACGACGCTCACCCGGCCGGGCAGGTCCTGGTTCGGGGTCAACGAGCTGGTTTCCTCGGCCGGGCTGAAGGTCCGCTCGGCGAGCCGACGCAACGTGGCCGCCACGGTCGCGGCCGAGTCCCGGTTGTCGTCGGCCAGTGCGCGAGCGCCGAGCAGGGCGCCGACCCCGGCCGGGTCGGCCGCCGGATCGGGCAGCCCGACCTGGACCGCTTTCGCCCGGGTACCCAGGAGCGACGCCCAGTTCAGCGGCTTGTCCGGCCAACCGGATCGTCGTGCGATCCGGTCGGTGACGGCCAGCACCACCGGGGTGCTCGCCACCGACGTGCCCTGTCCGGGCACCTCGAAAGCACCAGCGGCACGGGCCCGGCGCAGCCAGAACGTCGACTCCGGCAGCCACGCGTCGGCCACGTCACCGTCGTCGGCGAGTTCCCGGGCGACCGCCACCGACGGTCGGGCCCGCACCTCGACGGAGACGCACGGTTGGCTTCCGGCGTTGGCTCGGGCCACCCGGTCGAGGGCCGGGGCGATCACCGGAGCGGCCACCACTCGGAGCCGGACCTGTTCGACGCAGGTCGGGGTGCCCCGATCGGCCCGGATGTACGACACCGCCGCCCAGCCGGCGAGCAGCAGCGCGAGGGCGGCACTGAGCAGCACCACCGGTGAACGGCGGGACAGGACGCGCGCCGGCGCGGGACGGTCGGCAACCACCGCCGCCTCACCTCCTCGTCACGCCTGCGGACGATGTCCCACCGCAGGTCACAACACCTGCCGCGACGACATCGGGCACCGAACGCCGGGCATCGCACGCGGTTGCGCTGCACACCCTGCCAAGGTTTCGGCCCGTCGGCAAACCCCTCGTCCACGACCCGTTACCGGATCGTCGCCGCCAGATCTGCCCATTGCGCAGCCGGGCCGGACCGCCCTAGGGTGGCGCGATCGTGCTCACTTACTCACCAGTAGGAGCAGCGTGGACAACACCGACACCCCCTCCCGCCACGTCCTGTTCCTCAACTGGCGAGACACCACCAATCCCGAGGGCGGCGGCTCGGAGGTCTACATCGAGCGGATCGCCGCCCAGTTGGTCACCTTCGGCCACCGGGTGACTCTGCTCTGTGCCGCCCACGACAATGCCGGACCGGCCGGGACCACCGAGTCCGGCGTACGCGTGCTGCGTCGCGGTTCGCGGATGACCGTGTACCTCCGGGCGGCGCTGGTCTGCCTCGCCGGCCGGTTCGGCCTGGGTCCGCTGAGTCGGCGAGGTCTCGGCCGACCGGACCTGATCGTCGACGTCTGCAACGGCGTGCCGTTCTTCGCGCCGCTCTACGCCGGGCGGCCGGTCATCGCGCTGGTCCACCACGTGCACCGGGAGCAGTGGCCGGTGGTGTTCGGGCCGTGGATGAGCCGACTCGGCTGGTGGATCGAATCCTGGCTCGCGGTACGGCTCTACCGGCGGTGCCGCTACGTCACGGTCTCCGAGGCGACCCGCGCCGAACTGGCGACCCTCGGCGTCGACGCCGAACGGATCGACGTGGTACCCAACGGAACCCCACCGGTGACCGGTCCGGCCCTGCCCCGCACCCGCAACCCGTCGCTGCTGGTGCTCGGCCGCCTGGTTCCGCACAAGCGGGTCGAGATCGCCCTGCGTACGGTCGCCGAACTCGCCGCGGAGCTGCCCGAGTTGGAGCTGGTGGTCGCCGGGCAGGGGTGGTGGGAGGAGCCGCTGCGCGAGCGATGCGCCGCCCTCGGCATCAGCGACCGGGTGCGGTTCACCGGCTTCGTCAGCGAGGAGGAGAAGCACGCCCTGCTCTGTTCCGCCTGGCTCGCGCTCACCCCGTCACTCAAGGAGGGCTGGGGCCTGACCATCGTGGAGGCCGCCGCCCGCAGCACCCCGACCGTGGCCTTCCGGTACGCGGGCGGGGTCGCCGAGGCGATGGTCGACAGCGAGACCGGCCTGCTGGTCGACGACGAGCGGGAGTTCACGGCGGCCGTTCGGGAACTGCTCGCCGACGATGTCCGGCGAAAGGCGATGGGCGAGGCCGCCCTGTCCCACGCCGCCCGCTACACCTGGACAGCGACCGGTGCACGGTTCGCACAGCTGGTCACGGCGGCAACTCCACGCACCGGCTGATCAGCCGGGCACCCGATCGATCCGGGACACGACGAAAGGCGCCCGCGTACTGCGGGCGCCTCCGCGCCGTTCGAGGTCAGCGCGTGCCGTACAGCGGGGCCTCGGTCTGCTCACTCACCTTGGTGTTGGCAGCCTCCTTGGCGGACGGGCTGAGCACGTTCGCCAGACCGACGCTGCCGAGCATGCCGAGCACCACCCCGAGTACCCCGACGGCGACGAACGCGGGCAGGTTCCTCATCCACCTTCTCCTTCCGCGGGACTCGCGTGCCGGGACGCTACCACGCGGTAGCACAATCGCGCAGTGCCCGAAAAAACGAGGACCAGCACCACCGTTCCGGCCAACAGGTGCGCCAGGCCCACCGGGCCGGGACGGCCCGGCCGCGCCGCCGGACGCCACGACGGATTCTCGTACAACGTCAGCTCGGCACCGGCGTACACCGGCCGCAGTCCGGCCAGCGTCGCCGGATCCGGGGGCGGGCCGGCGGCGCGCTGCAGCAGCACCCAGCGCGGACCCGCCGCCGCCACCGGCTCACCGGCGGCGAGCAGCTCACGCAGCCGGGCGGCGCGCGGATCCTCCCCGGCGACCGCGATGCCGTCCACCCGCAGCGTGTCGTCGATCAGGACCGGCACGCCGAGGTAACGAGGCGCCGGATCGATCACCACCTGGCCGCCGTTCCAGGCATAGCTCTGATACTCCTGGAACGGCAGCGACACCACCTCACCCGGCCGCGCTTCGACGAGCCGCGCCACCGTCTTCCAGTCCGCCGGCCACGCCACCGGCCGCAGCCGCCCCGCCCCGCCCACGGCGAGGTCGGGCAGCACCGCCAGCGGCAGCAACGCCGCGCCGGCCAGCAGCACCCGCCCGGTGGCCAGGTCGAACCGGGCCGCGAGACGCCCGGCCAGTCGCTCCGCGCCGAGCGCCCCGGCGACCACCAGCAGCAGCACGTACGGCACCAGCAGCTTCTGCCCGTCGCGGAGCAACCCGGCACCGGGCACGGCCGTGACCAACCAGCCCAGCAGACCGGCCCCGCCGGGCAGCACCCCGAGCGCGGCGCCCAGCCACGAGGCGGCTGCCAGCCATACGAGCCGACCGACGACCGGCCGCGGCCAGCGGCGCCACAACACCGGCACGCCGTACCCGGCGACGGCCAGCACCAGCAGCGTCGCCAGCGGTATCAGCCATCCACTGCGGGACGCCGGGGTGGCCTGTCCGTTCCAGATTCCGCCGGTCCCGGCCAGCGCTACCAGCGGCCCCGCCCAGTTCTCCGCGCGGGCCGCGAAGACCGCCACCCCGGCCGGGTCGGACCGGCCGGAACCGGTACTGACGAACCCGGCCACCAGCCACGGCGCGTTCAGCAGCAGCGTCGTACCGATCCCGGTCAACGCGGTCCGGACCGCTCCCGGGTACCGCCCGACCAGCAGCACGGTGACCACGACCAGGGCGAGCAGCCCGCCGGTCGGGGTGATCGCGGACGCCGCCGCAGCCAGCAACAGCCGACGCAGGGCACCCCGCTCGCCGTCACGCACCCCGATCGCGGCCCGCACCAGCCAGGGCAGCGCGGCGTACGCGACCAGCAGCCCCCACTGCCCGATCAGCAACCGCTCGGCCAGGTACGGCGTCCACGCGTACCCGAGGGCGGCCACCACCCGCACCCCGACCCGCCGCGTCGGCACCAGCCGCGCGGCACCCAGCGCGGCCAGGTAGAGAATCGCCACCAGCACCAGTCGTTGCAGCAGCCACCCGGGGAACACCTGCGAGGCCAGCGCCACCACGGCGTCCTGCGGGACGGCCCGGGGCAGGGCCGTGGCCGGGGCGATCACCTCCCAGCTCAGGGCCGGCCGGGGCACGAAGACCATGTCGTAGCGCAGCACGTACCCGGGCAGGGCCAGCGGCGCGAGCACCACCGTCGTCACGGTGGCGGCCACCGCGTGCGGCACCAGCCGTTCCCGCATCCGTCGACCTCACCACTGCCGGCGCGCGGCGATCGGCCGCGCTGGTGGCGGCCACTGTACGCGGCCCTCGTCGGCCCGATGACCATCGAACCATCCGTTGACCTGATGTAGGGCGCGACGGTCGGTGTGGCAGTGTTCCCGCCATGGCAGCGAACCCTTCTCCGCCTTCCCTCACGGTCGACCGGACCGTTGGTCCGGACGCGCCGCGCCCGGACCGGGTTGGTGTGGGTTCGTCCATGCCCACGGACGGTGCCCCGGCGGCGGCGGGCACCGGCGGTTGGCTGGGTGCGGACCGGATCCGGACGGCGGCGCTCGCGATCGTCGCACTCAGCGTGCTGTGGCGCGCTCAGTTGGCCTCGCGCGGCTTTCTGGCTGCCGACGACTACGTGATGATCACACAGGCGGCCGAGGCCGACCTGACCGTCGGGCACCTGCTCACCCTCTACAACAACCACCTCATGCCCGCCGGCCGGCTGATCACCTGGCTGATCACCGAACACCTCGGGATGGTGTACTGGCCGTACGTGCTGCTGATGGCGCTCGGCCAGGCGATCCTCGGCATCGCCTTCTTCCGCTTGCTACGCCGGCTGCTGCGACCCTCCTGGCTGCTGCTCCTGCCGCTCGGCGCGCTGATGTTCAGCCCGTTGACGCTGGAGGCCACGTCGTGGTGGGCCGTCGGGGTCAACATGCTGCCGATGCAGATCGCCATGGTGCTCGCGGTGAGCGCACAGATCAGCTACGTGCAGACCGGGCGCAAACGGCATCTGGTGACGCTGGCCCTGTCCGTGCTGCTCGGCCTCGTCTTCTTCGAGAAGGCGATCCTGGTCGTCGCGCTGGTCTTCCTGCTCACCGCCGCCCTCTACGCCGACGGCGGCTTCTTCCGTACCCTCTGGACCACCATCCGCCGCTGGTGGCCTTCCTGGTTGCTGCTGACCGCACTGTCGCTCGGCTTCCTCGCCGCCTACCTGATCAACTCGGAGTCCTCGCTGCGGCGACCGACGTCGGTCGGCGAGGTGTTCACCTTCCTCACCCAGATGCTCGGGTCCACCGTGCTGCCGGGCCTGGTCGGTGGGCCGTGGCGATGGCTGGGCGCAGGGGACGGCGCACCGGTCGCGGCACCACCGGAACTTGGCAGGTGGGTGGCCTGGACGCTGGTCGTGGCCCTGATCGTGGCGACCGTACGCCGTCGTCGTCGCGCCGGCCGCGCCTGGCTGCTGCTCGGCGCGTACCTGGTCCTGGTGGCGGGCATGCTGGCCGCGACCCGACTCGGCTCCACGTTCAGCGGGGTCGCCGGTGGTGTGCCCCGGTATGTCAGTGACGTCGTCGTGGTGGCCGCCATCTGTCTCGGCGTCGCCGTGGTCGGGCTGGCCCGGCCGTCCCGGGGCACCGGTGAGGCCGCGCCTGCCGTCCTCGACACACCGCCGGCAGGGTCGGAGATCCACCCGAAGTCAGCGGACGGGACGGCTCCGGAGCGCACCGTCGCCGCACCGGAGCCAACCTCGACCGCGCCGAGCGCCACCGTGTCCGCCCCACCGGCCGGACCGACCTCACCGGTGCTGGCGGAGCCGGTCCGGACGCCGCCGAAACAGGTGGTGGCCAGGCTCGGCGTCATCCACGCGGAAGCGCCCGTCGACCCCGAGCCGACGCCCGCCGCCGAGCCGGTCGGGCACACGCCGTCCGCACCGACCACCGACCCCGCACCGGCGGCCGATCCAGCACCGGCCACCGACCCGGCGTTGGCCACCGATCCGGCACCGGACGACGGGGCCGGTCGGGTCCACACTCCGCCTCTGGTCGCTGATCAGGCGCCGGCCGGCTCGCCGCCCCCTTCCGGGCTGTTCGGTCCGCTGCCGGAGCGCTACCGGGAGGCGGTGCACGTGATGCTCGCCCTGGTGCTCGTCGCCGTCTGCCTGGGCACCGTCTGGACCACGTCCCGGTACAGCGACGAGTGGGCGGCCAAGGCCGGCAGGTCGTACGTCGACACGGTGCGGATCGAGATGGCCAGCGCGCCGCCGGACACGGTGTTCTTCGACGGCCCGGTGCCCAACGAGGTCGTACCCAACCTGTCCTGGCCGTACAACCTGCAGTCCCGGTTCTTCCGTGCCTTCGGCACCCGCCCCACGTTCGTGGACGAGGCCGACAACCTGTCGGTGCTGGACTCCCTCGGCCGCATCCAGGTGGCCACGGTCGTCGGCAGCACCATCCAGCCGGGACCGCAGGAAGGCTGCGGCTACCTCGTCTCCGGCGGGCAGAGCGTACGGATGCCGCTCAACGAACCCCGTCAGGACTGGCACTGGGTGGTCCGGATCGGCTATCTCAGCTCGACGACCGGCACGGCGACGCTACGGCTCGGCACCGGCACCGCCGAGTTCCCGATCAAGAAGGGCCTCAACCAGCGGTTCTTCCGCATCATCGGCGGCGGGGACTCGGTCGAGTTGACCGTGCGCGGGACGGACATCTCGTTCTGCACCAACGAAATCGCGATCGGCAACCCGGCACCGAAGCCCGAGTAGGCCGAGCCGCCATGGCCCAGACCACGAGCAGGGACGTCGCACGGGTGCGACTCGGCGCGGCCGGTGCCGCGGTCACCGTCGCGACCGTGGTGACCAATGCCCTGGCGTACGTCGTTCCGATGCTCGGTGCGCGCCGGCTCACCGCCGCCGACCTGGGCGCGCTGGCGACGGTACTCGCGCTGGCCGCGATCGCGGCGGTACCCGGTTTCGGTCTGCAGATCGCGGTGGCCGCGCACCGGGCCCGCCGGGGCGCTGGTGACACCCGGCGTCTCGGGTTACGAACCGCAGCCCTCACGGCCGGGGTGACGGCTGCCGCCGCGCCGGTGCTGACCGTCGCCCTGCGGCTGCCGCTGGCACTCACGCTGCTGCTCGCCACCACCACGTTCGCCACCGTGCTCAGCGGCCGGTGGCTCGGCGAACTCCAGGGGCAGGAACGTTTCCTGCGGCTCTCCGCGGCGATGGTCGCGGTGGCGCTCGGTCGCTACGGGGGACTGGTCGCCGGGCTGCTGCTCGGTCGGGGGCCGGAGGTGTGCCTGCTCCTGACCACCCTGACCGGCCTGTTCGTGCTGCCGCTCCTGGCCCGTCTCGCCAGTTCGTCCGAGTACCCGCGACCGGCCGAGCCGGCTACGTCCGATGGCCCCGATGTCGTGCCGACCGGGACGTCACCCGCCCAGCGCGCCGCCGGGCAGCGACTGGGGGCGCGGCAGGTGATGACGGCCTGCGGCGCGACGCTGGCGATGCTCACCATCTCGTACGCGGACCTGATCCTGGCCCGCCAACTCCTACCGGCGGCCGACTCCGGCGCGTACGCCGTCGGCGCGGTCCTCAGCAAGGGTGCCCTATGGGCGCCTCAGGTCGTCACGCTGCTGGTGCTGCCCCGGCTGGCCCAGGGTGATCGGCGGGCCCGACTGGTGGCCCTGGCGCTGATCCTGGCGTGCGGGGCGGTCCTGGTGGTGAGTTCGGCGGTCGCCGGCGAGCTGGCCTTCCGGCTCGTCGGCGGCGCCGATTACCTGCACCTGGCGGGGACGGCGCCGATGTTCGCGGCCGTCGGGGCGCTCTACGCGGTGGTCTTCATGCTGGTGAACGATCGGGTGGCGACCGCCGCGCGATGGCCAGCCGCGCCGCTCTGGCTGGCGACGGCCGGGCTGACCGCGGCAACCGCCCTGGTCGCGCCACGCACCGTGACGGGCGTGCTGAGCTGTTCGTTGACCGTCGCCACGCTGGCTGCCGTGGTGATGGCCTGGCTGGTGTTCATGCGCGGTCGACGCTGACACACGCAACATCCGGCCGTCACCAGGAGTGACAATTCGGCCTGCCCGCCACGCCGAAAGGGCACGAGTGGGGATCCGTGGCGACTCGGGCTCCCCGACGGTGGTTCGGTTGGCTACCGTGGTTCTCTTCCGGAGTAGGATCCCCTGGCTCCGCATGCGGTACGTCGCTAAGAGGTAGTTGTGACGCTGTACGGCGAAGAACGCCCCCCGCCGGCCGACGATCGGCCGACGGTGCGGGTGACTGCGGTCAGCTGGCCGATCGAGGAGCCGGTCCGACCGGCACCCGTTCCGCCGGACGGCGACCGATCCCGCTCCCGCCGGTTCCGGCTGCTGCTCGCCTCCGGCGTGGCCACCGCCGTGCTCGGCTCGGTGGGCGCGGTGGCGGCCTGGGCCTACGCGGGTGACGTTCCGCGCGGCACCAGCGTCCTCGGCACCGAACTCGGTGGGCGCAGCCGGACGGACGCCGCACGGGAGCTACAGGCGCAGCTGGACCGCCGCGCGGCCGAACTCCAGGCCCCCATCCAGGTACGCGTCGGCGAGCGGACGGCCGAGATCAATCCCGCCGAGGTGGGGCTCACCGTCGACGTGGCGGCCACCGTGGCCGCCGCCGCCGCGACGAATGCCCACGCCGTGGACCGTCTGGTCGGCTCGCGGGAGGTCGAGCCGGTTGTCTCGGTCGACGTGCCGAAGTTGGAGACCGCGCTGAAGGAGCTCGTGGGCGACCAGGGCCGGAAGATGACGATGCCGGCGATCACCTTCTCCGGCACGAAGCCGAAGGTGCGCTACCCGAAGCCCAGCCTCACCATCGACCCGGAGCATTCCGCCGAGGTCGTCAAGCAGGGCTGGTTGAACGGGCAGCCGGTGACCGTCCCGCTTGTCGAGAACCACCCGGCCACCACGGCCGAGGAGGTTGACCGGCTGGTCGCCGAGTTGGCCGAGCCGGCGGTGGCGGCACCGGTCAAGCTGACCACGGAGCGTGGTTCGGTCACCATCCCGCCGGAGGCCATCGCGAAGGGCCTCCGTTTCAAGGCCGACAAGACCGGCAAGCTCACGCCCAGCGTGGACGTCAAGAAGCTGAAGGCCGCGCTCGGCAGCAAGCTCGACACGGTCGAGGTGGCCGCGAAGAACGCCACGATGAGCATCTCCGGCGGCAAACCGAAGGTGAAGGACGGGCGGCCCGGCAAGCAGGTCGACACCAGCAGTCTCGGTAGCGACATGCTCGCCGTCCTGCCGCGCGGCGAGGATCGTACGGTCTCCGCCGAGCTGAAGCCGGTCGAGCCGAAGCTGACCACGGCGAAGCTCCGCAGCCTGGGGATCAAGGAGAAGGTGTCGTCCTTCACCACCAACTTCACCGGGGGGCTCTCCTCGCCCCGCAGCCAGAACATCGTGACGATCGCCAACGATGTGAAGGGCACCGTGGTTCTGCCCGGTGAGACGTTCTCGCTGAACGGTCACACCGGCGAACGCGGCTACGCCCAGGGCTACCGTGACGCGCCGGTGATCCTCGACGGCAAGCTGGTGCCCGGCGTCGGTGGCGGCACCTCGCAGTTCACCACGACCCTATTCAACGCCTCCTACTACGCCGGCCTGGAGGACGTCGAGCACAAGCCGCACTCGTACTACTTCAGCCGGTACCCGGCGGTCATCGAGTCGACCATCTTCTGGCCCAACCTCGACTTCAAGTTCCGCAACAACACCGAATACGGCGTGCTGATCGACACCTCCTACACCGGCAGTTCGGTGACGGTGTCGATGTGGAGCACGAAGATCTGGGACAGCGTGAAGACGGAGTACGGCCCGCGGCGGAACATCACCTCGCCGAAGACCGTGTACCTCGAACCGGGCCCCAGCTGCATCCCCGCCAACGGCAGCCAGGGCTTCACCCAGGACGCGTTCCGGGTCATCAAGAAGGACGGCAAGGTCGTCAAGCGGGAGAAGTTCAGCTGGACCTACAGTGCGGAACCCCGCTTCATCTGCGCCAAGAAACCCACCTGACGTCCCCGCTCCCCGACCTTTGCCACGGCCCCGCCGGCTGTCCGCCGGCGGGGCCGTTCCCTGTCGAGGCTCTACCGTCGAGCTTCGCCGCTACGCCTGAACGGCTTTTCGGCGGTGCCGCTTAGCGAGTCGTCGGGCGACGGCTTCGGAACCATGCGTTCCTCCTGCACCCGAATTTCCTGGTGAGATCGATGGGCAGCCGGATGCCAGATCTCCTCGAACGGTCCCATGATCGCGCCGCCGATGCCGCGGCGACGAACACGGACGCCGAGCCAGGCGAGCGCGCCCAGGATCGCGGCCAGACAGGCGACGACCATCAGGAACATCAGCACACCGGCCACGAAAGCAAGCCTAGGGCAGGTCGGGCGTTCCTCGTACTGGCAAAGGCCAAACCGCAACGCACCTGGAAATGCGTTCAGGGCCACCCTGT